>CAZMRH010000104.1:5651-6292 GCA_964568705.1 uncultured Lachnospiraceae bacterium | reverse complement strand
AGCGACTTTATCTGTGCGACAGTCGCGGCAGCGTCCGATGCGGGCTTATTCACCATCGACTGCACGCTTATCAACGCACCTCCGCCGATCTTTATATTTCCGCATGCAACCTGCCTTGATATACGTCTCTCTATCATCTTCTTCTCCTCAGAACAGCCCTACTACGTCCTTGACCGTTATAAGCAGCATAAACGCCATCAGCACCACTATCCCCGCAAAGTGAATGAAGCCCTCGACCGAGCGCTTGACGGGCTTGCGAAATACAAGCTCGATGAGCTGGAACACAAGTCTGCCGCCGTCAAGTGCCGGAAGCGGCAGGAGATTCATGATACCGAGATTCATACTGATAACCACAGCAAAGTACACGAGATTACGGAATCCCGTTGACGCGGCCGACGAAAGCGCCTCGGTAACTCCCACGGGTCCCGATACCGCTTCGATCCCGTACCGTCCGGCGACAAGATCGCCGAGCGAGTCCCATATCATTTTTATCGTCGATACCGACTGAAAATATGATTGCTTAATTACGTTCGGGAATGTCTTTTCCTCGGCGTAAAGATAGAAGTCAATGTCGCCGAACAGCACTCCCTGCGATACTCCCGTGGGAAACGCCACTTCGTGAAGTTCAGTCAAAGTCCCGT
>CAZMRH010000104.1:0-5641 GCA_964568705.1 uncultured Lachnospiraceae bacterium | reverse complement strand
GCACGACTGTCAGATCAAGGCAGAGCTGTTTTATGCCGTCCTCAGATTCCCTCACGTTTTCTTCTCTCATTGCCGAGTGAAGTATCTCGTAGGTCACCTCGTTGCTGATATGCACCTTCTTGCCGTCGACCTCGATTATCTCATCGTCCTTCATAAGTCCGCTCTCGGAGCTTACCGAACCCTCATCAAACCTTGCAACGACATTTGAGCCGAGTAACGGCGACGACATTACGATTATGCTCATCACAAGCACGCCGACGACAAGATTTACAATGCCGCCCGCCGCCGTTATAATCATGCGCTGCCAGACGGGCTTATTCGTAAATGCATCCGACTCGTTCGATTCTTCATCCTCGCCCGCCATGATAACCGATCCGCCCACGGGAAAGAGCTTCAGCGAGTATGCGATACCGGTTTTCCTGGATTTTTTCGTAAGTATTCTCGGCCCCATGCCTATCGAGAATTCGTTTATCTTTACCTTGAACAGTCGCGCGAACAGGAAATGACCGCTCTCGTGAATGAAAATCAGAAAGCCGAAAATCAGTATCGCCGCCAGAATTCCCCAGATACTCATGAGCTTTATTACCTCTTTCTCAGCTTATTAATTTCGGATGCCGCCACACGACGCGCTTCCCCTTGGGCTTCCGCGATAGAATCTGTATCAACGCACGGTGTGCAGCCGACTTTCGCCATAGTATTCATCACAGCCTCCGCAATCGCACCGAACGGAATATCACCGCATGCAAATGCCGCGACCGCTTCCTCGTCCGCCGCGATAAGCGCAGTCGGAGCAGTTCCTGCGTGACGCACCGCTTCACGCGCCGCGTTCAGGAGAGGAAACGCTTCGTTGTCGGGCTTATCAAAAGTAAGCGAAGCAATCTGTGTGAAGTCAAGCCCCGCCTCGTCAACGACAGCCCTCTCGGGACACGTCACCGCGTATCTTATGCAGGTGCGCATGTCAGGCCGCCCCAGCTGTGCTATTACAGTGTTATCATTGTATTCAACCATCGAATGTATTATACTCTGACGATGAACGAGCACCTCGACACGATTCTCATCTACGCCGAACAGTCTGACCGCTTCGATAACTTCAAAGCCCTTGTTCATCATTGTAGCGCAGTCGATAGTTATTTTTTTGCCCATTTTCCACGTCGGATGCGCAAGTGCCTCATCCGGCGTGACATTATAAATCTCATCCTTCGTTTTGCCGAAAAACGGGCCGCCCGAGGCTGTCAGAAGTATGCGCTTCACACGCGTAGCATCGCCCGCACCTTTCGGAGATACCGCGCCTGATGACTCAAGGCACTGATATATCGCGCTGTGCTCGCTGTCGACGGGAATCAACTCACCGCCGCTCTTTCTGAGCTCATTATAAATCAATTCGCCCGCGCTTATTATCGCTTCCTTGTTTGAAATTGCGATGCGCTTGCCCGAGCGTGCCGCCGCCATCGCATAGTCAAGGCCGGCAAGCCCCGCGACGGAGTGAACGATTACATCTGAGGGCGAATTTACGGTTCTGTCAAGCAACGCTTCCCTGCCGCATAACACGCGGATATCCGTGTCCGCAAGCCTTACTTTCAGATCACTTGCCGCACTTTTCTCAGGCATGCTGACACACGACGGATGATACTGTCTCGCTTGTTTTTCAAGAAGTGCGATATTATGTCCGCCTGTCAGCATATCGAACGTACAGCCCATGTCCCCGAGCGCATCAAGTGCCTGAGTTCCCACTGAGCCTGTACTGCCGAGTACGGTTATTCTTTTATTATTTTCGGATATATCCATTCTAACCCTTTCAAAGTATATCAGCCGAACACCTCAAACGCAGCGCACATTAAAAGTACGAACGGCACTGTCGCAAGCACGCTGTCAAATCTATCAAGCACGCCGCCGTGACCGGGAAGTATCGTACCGTAATCCTTTATATTATGTTTTCGTTTGATTGCGGACAGGAACAAATCACCTATTTGCGACATAACGGAGATTATCACACCGATTATTGCGAAAACGAGTGTGCTGTCGGGCTGTCCGCTGATTATCAGACCGTAGACGATGCAGGCCATCATCGTGAACACGATACCGCCGATGCTGCCCTCGACCGTTTTCTTCGGGCTTACCTTCGGCATCAGCTTATGCCGTCCGAACAGCCGTCCACAGAAGTACGCGAATATGTCACTCACCCACGCGCCGACTATCGGCAGCATGAACACATACACGCCGACCTCGCGGTCACGCAGCAGTATTATGCACGAGAACGAGCTGACAATGTAAATACAGAACAGGAACGCCGCGCCCGCTTCTGTTATGTCATATTTGCCGTTTGACAGTATACACACGGTCATCGTATAAAACAGCAGTACGAATACCGTCCCGGCAAATACCGCGAGAAACAAAAGCTGCGACGTGAAAAATCTTGCAGCCGCGGGAGATGCCGCCGCAAAAACCATGAGCGGTGCGGATATGCTCCATATTTTTCTGAAGCCCGTACATCCGAGCATTTCGTATACACCGAGAAACGACGCAAGCGAAAAAAGCACGGTGAATGCAGGAGTTTCCGAAAAGATGCACACCGGTATGAATATTAACAGTGCAACGACGGATGTTATAATTCTCTTAAGCATATCACACACCTCCGTAGCGGCGGCGTCGCTTCGAGAACTCGATCACCGCGCGGTCGACTTCTTTTGAGTCCATGTCAGGCCACAGGCACTCCGTAAAGTAAAGCTCCGAATACGCCGACTGCCACATTAGGAAGTTTGACAATCGGAATTCGTTGCCCGTGCGCACGATAAGGTCGGGGTCGGGACTTGCCGACGTATAGAGATGCGCGGATATATCGTCCTCCGTAACGCTCGTTTTGCCCTCGGCGATAAGCGCGTTGATCGCGTGAACGATCTCCGCTCTGCCGCCGTAATTGAGTGCGACGTTGAGCACTTTTTTATATCCCTTCGTTATCTCCTCAAGCCGCTGGCAGCGTTCCTTGAATTCTTCGCCGAGTGCGGACTTGTCGCCGAGAAAGTAGAACCTGATCTTGTTCTCATCCTTCTCATCGTTCGCGTCGGTTATATATTCATCGAGCAGCCGCATTATCTCGCGCACCTCACGCTCCGGACGCTTCCAGTTCTCCGTCGAGAACGCGTATACGGTTATCGTGTTTATCCCGATGTCGCCGCAGTACCTTATGACCTTTTTGAATGCCGACGCGCCGACGCTGTGCCCCGCTTCACGCGGAAGTGCGCGCTTCTTTGCCCAGCGTCCGTTGCCGTCCATGATGAACGCGATATGATGAAGCTCCGATTTCTTCACAAGCTCCGCGATATCCGTTGTTTTCTTACTGATAATTGCCATATTTTAATTATGGCACGGGTTTTTACACCACGCGCCAAGCTCCGTTAATATTCTTTGACTGACATATAATATCAGCTCGACACTGTCCTGAAAAACCTGACATGGGGGCTGATATTTCACAGCCCCCGAAAGTTTGTCAGATTTCCATTATTTCGCGATCTTTTTTCTCAGTTATAACATCGACTTCCTTAATGTACTTGTCGGTCAGATCCTGTACCGTCTTTTCGGATGCCTTCTGCTCATCCTCGTTCATCTCGCTCGCTTTTTTCATTTCCTTGCACTTATCGTTTGCGTCGCGGCGGATGTTTCTTACGGCGACCTTTGCCTCCTCGCCCATCTTTGCCGTCTGCTTCTTCAGCTCCTTACGTCTTTCTTCAGTGAGCTGAGGGAACGCAAGTCTTATCACCTTGCCGTCATACTGCGGTGTGATACCGAGGTCGGAGGCGAGTATCGCTTTCTCGATATTCTTTCCGCTCGACGCATCCCACGGAGATATAACAATAGTTCTCGCATCTGTGACCTTCACCTCGGACATCTGACCGATAGCGGTCGGCGTGCCGTAATAGTCAACGGTGATTCCCGACAGCACCGCGGGGTTTGCGCGTCCCGCTCTTACTGTCGCAAGCGATTCCTCATATACGGAAAGCGTTTTTTTCATTCTGTCCTCGAAGGGTTTTGTGTCAAGCTTCATTTTAATTTCCTCCTTTTACTATCGTACCGAGCTTTTCGCCCATTATTACTTTATATATGTTTTGGGGATTGTCAAGTCCGAACAGAAGTGTCGGGATGCTGCCCTCCATCGCGAGTGCCGCTGCGGTCATGTCGATGACCTTAAGCTGCTTTTCGAGAATCTCAAGGTATGTTATCTCCTCAATTTTCTTGGCGTCGGGATTCTTTCTCGGATCATCCGTATATACGTAATCTATGCTTTTTGCAAGGAGCAGTGCGTCGGCTTCAAGTTCGAGCGCGCGAAGCACGGCGGGAGTATCGGTCGAGAAAAACGGTGAGCCGATGCCGCAGCCGACTATCACGACCTTGCCGTCATTCAGATAATCAAGTGCGCGTGATGCCGTGTAGTATTCGCCGAACTTCTCCATCGGTACGGCAGTCATCACGCGTGCGTCGACTCCTGCGCTTCTGAAGCCTTCGGAAAGCGCTATCGAATTTATCGTAGTCGCAAGCATTCCCATATTGTCGGCGTTCGCACGGTTCAGCTTTACGCCGTTACGCGCGCCGCGCCATATATTGCCCGCACCGACGACGATGCCAATCTGGACTCCGGCGTCCAGACACCGCCTTATCACCTGACCGATTTTCGCGATATAGTTAAAATCAAGTATGCCTTCAACGCCTGCCGACAGTGCCTCACCGGACAGCTTAAGTATTACCCGTCTGTACGCAGGTGCATTAACGTTATCCATAATAATACTCTCTTTTCCGTGCGCTACAGCGTATACGCTAACAAAGGCTGCCGCACAAGTATTTTCTGCACCGCACTATATTGTACATGAAAACTTACCTTTTGTAAATATGTATTCGCAAGAAAATTACCTGATGTGCGAAATTTACAAGTTGACCTCCTCAGTGCGATGCACCGTAAACGGACTTACGGCGGGCACTATTGCACCCGCCGTAATTGTCCCTATAAGCCACATCAACAGGCTTATACTATCTTGGTCGCACGATTATCGGTACTTATTTTGCACCCTTAATTTCGTTCTCGTACTTCTCGACCATCTTCTTAACCATCTGTCCGCCAATAGATCCAGCCTGACGTGATGTTAAGTCGCCGTTGTAACCCTGGTTGAGAGTTACGCCGACTTCGCTTGCAGACTCCATCTTGAACTGATCAAGCGCTGCCTTAGCTTCAGGAACAAGTGTCTTGTTGCTTGCCATAATTCGCTTCTTCCTTTCCCGAACCTCATAAAATGTGGCCCGTATTTCCCTATCACAGGGCATCCATCTATATTAATTGAGGTCCGGATAACATAATAACAGATTATTGTCTGCAAATTCGTTTTCCTCGCCTCTGCTATTATTATCGTCAGCCATCCAAGGATTATGAATGGTATATTTTTAATTATTTACAAAATGTTTATACTGGTTTCTGCATACGTTTCATTTGACTGATTTATCAACCGGATTTAATACAAATACAAACAAATTTACAAATAAATCTGTCAAAATGTATGTGTTAAAATGATATGACCCAAAAAGAGAGGAAGTCACTCAAAAGATATGGTATAATGAATTCACCACAAACCATCAAACCATGTCAAGGAGAAACTTCCCA
>CAZMRH010000103.1:0-6378 GCA_964568705.1 uncultured Lachnospiraceae bacterium | reverse complement strand
CACATCAACAAGACCGACTCGGCGATAAGAATAGTCCACATACCGACAGGTATCGTCGTCGGATGTCAGACTGAACGCAGTCAGCTTCAGAATAAGGAAACTGCGATGAAAATGCTCAAGTCGAAGCTGCTCGAGATAAAGCAGCGTGAAAAACTTGAGAAAATCGACGACATCAAGGGCGTCAAGACGAATATCGAGTGGGGCGCACAGATACGCTCATACGTATTCATGCCCTACACTCTCGCCAAGGACACGCGTACCGGCTTTGAGGACGGCAACATACAAGCAGTTATGGACGGAGAGATCGACGGCTTCATCAACGCATATCTTAAGATGAATGCGGCAAAACAGTAACTATGACTTTAAAAAATACAAACGAAACGTCCGGATGTGATAACGCATCCGGACTTACGGTATTCGAGGGTATGACCTCAACCTCAGCGGTGATAAATTCCGTGATTGACGGCACAAGTGACCGCCGTATTGTCAAAGTGTTATACGCAAAAGACCGCGAGCGTGCAAAGGTGCGTGAGCTTCGCTATCTTCGCGAACGCGGCGAGTCGATGGGCTTTACGGTGGAGGCGGCAGAGCCGTATGCTATCGCGCATTACGCCACAGGCGCGTCACACGGCGGTATAATCGCATTGTGCAGCGGACGTTCTTACCCACAGTCCGATGTTATGACTCCCGTAGAAAACGGCTTTTACGTCCTGCTTGAAGGGCTTGAGGATCCGTTTAACCTCGGCTTTGCCTTGCGCTCGGTATACGCGGCGGGTGCAGATGGTGTTATTCTTCCCTCTCATAACTGCATGGTGAGCGCAGGCATAGTGTGCCGCTCATCCGCAGGTACATCCGAGCTATCGAAAATTTATGTCGCGGACGATTTATCGGTGACAGCGAAGCGTCTGCATGGGTTCCGCTACAGAATCGCCTGTGCGGGAATACGCGACTCGGTCAGCGCGTTTGACGCTGATCTCAAGAAACCGCTTCTCCTCGTAATCGGAGGTGAGAAGCGCGGTATATCACGCTCGCTTCTTGAGATCGCCGATCTCACAGTCCGTCTCGACTACGGTCGTCCGTTCAAAGGTTCTCTTTCGGCTTCATCTGCCGCATCTGTGCTTGCATATGAAGTGCTTCGTCAGAACCGCTGAGCGACTTTTACATTAATTTCCTCTGATTATTTTGCCTTATTTATCACATAATATTTTTGCGGAAATATTTTTCTGATTTATTCAAATTCGGAGGATTTACTCATGTCAAGAAATTCTATGAACGTCGCAAAGGGCGTTGTTTCGGGCATAATCGTAGGCGGAGTCGCCGGCCTTGCACTCGCAGGTGCTATGCGTCCCAAGAAGTCAAAGATCAAGAAGGCTGCCGCCCGCACACTTGATACGGTCGGCTCGATAATGCAAAACGTCGCGGATTACACAAGATAACAAGGCAAAGCTGCTACGTGGGAAGCCGTAAATTTTCAAAATATTGCGAGGACACTCCCGCCATATATCTTTAATGTAATTTATCACAACAAAACAGGGCTGTAGCCGACTTTGCTACAGCCCTGTTTTTATACAACCTGAAAAATATAGAATTTCAGATAATCAGTCTCCGGTACGTTCCACAGTATCGGGTGATCCGGTGCCTGCTGTCTTGCTTCGATCTGTCTGAGTGACACATCCGTGTCTGCCGCCGCATCATGAATCATTTTGCGAAAGAGCGTATCTGTCATGAAGTGCGAGCAGGAGCAGGTCGCAAGATAGCCGCCGCGCGGAAGCAGCTTCATCGCCTTGAGATTTATCTCCTTATACCCGCGCTGTGCGCTCTCAAGTGTATCCTTGCTCTTCGTGAACGCTGGCGGGTCGAGAATGATAAAGTCATACGGTGTACCGCCGTTCTTCGCAAGCTCCGTCAGAAGGTCGAACACGTTCGCACAGGTGAAGTCCATTTTCGCGTCAAGACCGTTAAGCACTGCATTCGCGCGTGTCATCGCTATCGCATCTGCAGATATGTCGACCGCATTAACGTATGCCGCGCCGCCCGCCGCTGCGTTAAGCGCGAACGCTCCCGTATGAGTGAAGCAGTCAAGCACGCGCCGCCCTTTTGCAATTCTGCGTATCGCCATGCGGTTATACTTCTGATCGAGGAAAAAACCCGTTTTCTGACCGTGAATATAGTCCACCGTGTACCGTATACCGTTCTCACATATCTCGGTCTTGCCATCAATGTCACAGCATAGTCCGTCAAGCGGATAGAACCCTGTGTACTGCTCCATTCCCTCAAGTGCTCGAATCGACACATCATTACGCTCATACAGCGCGTCGATTTTAATTCCGTATTCGCGAAGTACCGCGACGATTATCCCGTACAGCATCCCCTTGATTCTTTCAGTACCGAGCGACAGCACCTGCGTCACGATGATATTATTAAAAAGATCGACTGTAAGCCCGGGAAAACTGTCCGCCTCGCCGAAGATGAGGCGCGAACACGTTATATCGTCGCCCATGACAGTACGGCGGTAGTCGATGGCATATCTGACGCGCCGCTCATAGAACGCACGGTCGAATTTATCGTTGGCGTTGCGTGAGATCACGCGGACGCGTATCTTCGAATTGTCGTTGATATAGCCCGTGCCGAGGTAGCGGTCTTTTGTGCTGAATACATCTACAAGATCACCGTTTTCGTAATGCTTATCAATATCCGTGATCTCCGCGCCGTACACCCACGGGTGTCCGTCCCTGAGTGCTTTTTCCGCTTTCTGCGTGACCTTTGCTTTAGGATAATTTCTCTCCATATTATTACCGTCTTTCGTGATTGGTAAGCCTATTTTACCACACTTTTTACGCTTTGTCGATACATTTATGATTTACTTCTCAATTTATTTAACCATGCGAATATTGACTTTCAGTCCTAAACAATTTATACTATAAGTGATTATTGAAAATGAGGGCGGATAATGAGTAAGAAGTATGTATTTCTCGATATTGACGGAACGCTGGTCGACTTTGACAGCACGATGCCGGAGAGCGCTGTCACTGCACTTCGCTCGGCACATAATAACGGTCACAACCTGATAATCAGTACAGGCCGTCAGCAGTCGCAGATATACCCGTGGCTGCTCGAGGCCGTGAATTTCGACGCGCTGATGGTGTCGTCGGGAGCGAGAATACAGTACGGCGGACGCGATATTTATACTCACTTTGCCACTCCCGCTGAGTCAGACTATATGATCGACTATTTCAGGAGTCAGAATGTGCCCTTTTGTCTGCAGACTCCCGGGCCGCTCGTCTCCGAGGAATGGTGCGTCAAAAGTATTTTTGAGACGTTTCGCAGTATGGGTGTTACAGATGAAAAATTTAATTTGTTTGCAGATTCACTTATTGTCGAGGATGCGCGCGGCAGAAGTGACGTTGAAAAATTTGTTTTCTACAATTCCCCGCGCACCAATGCCGAGCTTCAGTCGGATATCGGCGATAATTACCATGTAATCTCGTACAGCTTCGGAAATCTCAATCACAGTCACGGTGAGATAACGCTTTCGTGCATAAACAAGGCGACGGGCATCGCCGAATTTCTTCGTTACGTCGGAGCGGACATTTCCGATTCTATTGCGATAGGAGACGGCGAAAACGACATTGAGATGGTCGAGTATGCCGGAATCGGTGTCGCTATGGGCAACTCGTGTCAGGAGCTGAAGGATATCGCCGACGTTATCACCGGAAAGGTCAACTGTGACGGACTGCTTGAGGCCTTTATGACGCTCGGACTGATATAAAAAGGTGCATTATAACGCGGGAAAGTACACAGATAAGCGATAACAGATCAAGTTCTCTGTTTTATTCCCACTTTGGTAGAAAATAACTGTTATTATGAGATATGGACAAATAACATCGGGCAGGTTAAAATACAGTTACAGGTTGCGCAACCAAGTAAATTGAACGGAGACAATCCGATGAAACTGAATATTTCCGAAAGAATCAGAAAGCTCCGCCGTGACGAGAATTTGACGCAGGAAGCGCTTGCCGATGTACTCGGCGTTTCCGTGCAGGCGGTCAGCCGCTGGGAGACCGCCGCGACGTACCCCGATATTGAACTGCTCCCTGTCATCGCGGCTCACTTCGGCGTATCGGTGGATGAATTGCTCGGTGTTGAAAAAACCGCGGAGGACGAGCGGCTCACCGAATACCGCAAGCAGCTTGATACACTTACCGATGATGAGCAGCGGCTTGACCTTCTCCGAGAAATGAACCGCGCTTTCCCGAATAATGACAGCGTGTTGTTTGACCTTAACATGAATCTGGTATGGCGTAAGGAAAACGACTGCCTTGACGAACAGCGCAGAACGGCAATGTTACTTCTCAGCCGTAATATCAAGCAGTCATGGCGTGACATTGTGTTAAGCGCGCTTATTGCCGCTGAGGACGATGATAATCTGCCGCAGCTGCTTGACAAGTATACTACCGATCGGGATATGCGCAGACTTACCGTCCTTGAAAGCCGCTACGAGCTTCAAAACATGAAGTCAGGCTGTACCGAGGAATCCTGGAATAAAGCTGATGAATTCAGACAACTGAATCTGCATCACTTTTTAGGCAATGTCTTCTGCAGGCTCGGCAAGACGCATCGCTGGAATGTACCCGAAAATATGTGTGCGGCTATTAAAAAGCTTGATATAATTAACTATCTTACGGGTGTTTCAAACACGCAGTACACAGGCGTAGGATCTGACCGCATTATCGACGCGGTCAATGCAAATACGGCGAAAATCTACGCGTCGGGCGACGGAGTGCCGGATCTCTGGACACTCGAGCGGTACTGGTGCGGTATTTGTATATCATGCTATCTTGCGGTATCACATAAAACGGAGGCGGCACTGAACTGGCTTGAGGATACAGTGAGTCTTTATGAACGCTTCTACTCCCTTCCCGACGGCACTGAGCTTACATATCGCTGCGACTCCCTTGAAGACCTTGTCGGTGTGCTGAAAACTGAAGTAAAAGAAGGCGTGAGCTGCGTTGACACTATGGGAAATGATGAGATATATTCATACAGATACATCGAAATGAAGGGTTTTGAATCGGATAAAATTCGCACCGAGGATTATATGGAAGAAAGGTATCAGCCTGTAAATGATATTTACCCGATTGTGAATATTCCGAACTGGAGTTGGTTTGACAACATCAGGGATGATGCGCGCTATATCGCCTGCGTCAGCCGCATGAGGCAACTCTGCGTACCGTTTAAGGGTTCGGATACCACAGACTGATATACTGTCACCTGCTGTTCTGTCACATATACTGAACCTCCTACATACTATGTAATGAATACATGAGAGGAGGAGTCCAATTGAACAGAAGCAGAAACCGTAACGACATGGATAATGAGCTGCGTGACTACGGCAATTATCCGTTTGTTGTAAACATCGACCGTATCACAAAGCTCAATCCGAATTATCGAACCGCGTTATGGACAGGCGACCATCTTCAGCTTACGCTTATGAGCATCAAGCCCGGCGGCGACATAGGTCTTGAGGTGCACCCAAACCTTGACCAGTTTATCCGGATAGAAAGTGGAAATGCTACCGTGCGTATGGGCAGGAGCAGAAATGACCTTGCGGTTCAGAGAAGTATTGATTCAAATTACGCCGTAATTGTTCCGGCAGGTACATGGCACAATATAATTAATACCGGCAGATCACCGCTTAAGCTCTATTCCATATACGCGCCGCCGCAGCATCCTTACGGCACGATTCAGGAGACAAAAGAAATCGCCGAAGCGGGCAAGAATCACGGCGAGCAATACAGGTAAACGATAATCCGAAAAAAGCCCATATATATGAAACGGCGTAGCCCGATTGGACTGCACCGTTTCATTTTTTACGGAATTCCCGTACGAATTTCATGCTTGTATAAATGCCGGACTTATGATATAGTAGTTGTCGGTTGGTACAATGCAAATACAAAATCTGATTGTTATGAGTGCATATTCTTTGCGAATGTTTATGAATGAAATTAAAAATGATAAAAAGTAGAATCTGTGTTTTGTTTTACAATATCTCTTGAATTTGGGAGTAATGGCATTGCTATAAAGCTTTTGAAACGAATTTGTGAAACTTCAAAAAACGAGGCTTTGATTTCGTAGAAGCATACCCAAACGCAAATTTTATTGATACTGAACAAGATTTTACGGGAACTGTTAGGTTATATCAAAAGTCTGGATTTACTGTCTGTTATGAGGCAAACGATAAGCTTGTAATGAGGAAAGATTTAAGATAATTTAACACATAAAATAAATATAGTCTTACATAAATTTACCCGCTGAAAGAATCATGATATAATCCCCATAGAGTAGACACCTGAAAAAACAAAAAGTCAGGACTACACT
>CAZMRH010000102.1:0-6399 GCA_964568705.1 uncultured Lachnospiraceae bacterium | reverse complement strand
GTGACAGCGATATTGGCACTATGGTGCAGTATGTGAAGACGCTGACGGAAAACGGTAAGACGGTGATGTCACAGAAGTGCGTGCCTGAGAAGATTAAGTACAGACAGCTAATGAAACTTCGCGACGGGAGGATAGAGATTCTTGAAACAGCTGATTAACGTAGCGCTTCCTAAAGGAAGGCTTGGCGAAAAGGTATTCGCCATGTTTGAGGCAGCGGGATATCCGTGTCCGTCAATGAAGGAGAACAACCGCAAGCTCATATTTGAAAATGAGGACGCGGGCGTGCGGTATTTCTGGGTGAAGCCGTCCGACGTGGCGATTTATGTTGAACGCGGCGCAGCTGATATCGGTGTTGCGGGAAAGGATATTCTTCTTGAGTATTCTCCTGATGTATACGAGCTTCTTGACCTCGGCATCGGGAAATGCCGTATGGCGGTGGCGGCAAAACGTGATTTTCATGATGATACGGCGAAAACGCTGAGAGTTGCGACGAAGTTTCAGAATATCGCGACGGAGTATTACCGTGAACGCTCACGCGAGATCGACATAATCAAGCTCAACGGCTCGATAGAGCTTGCGCCGATACTGGGACTGTCAGACGTGATCGTCGATATAGTCGAGACGGGAACGACACTTCGTGAAAACGACCTTGAGCCGTTTGAAACGATAGTGCCCATCAGCGCAAGACTTGTTTCAAATAAAGCAAGCTTCAAATTCAAGGGCGGTGAAATCGAAGCGATATGTGCGGGACTGAGCAAACAGTGCGCCGTAAAGTGAGGGACTTGACATGATAAAAATAATGAAATACGGAGAGATACCGGACGCGGAGATATTCGCACGTACAATCCCGACTGACGATGTATCGGACGCGGTCGCGAAAATAATCGGTGATGTAAGACAGCGCGGTGACGCGGCGCTCCTCGAGCTTACCGCGAAATTCGATAAGGCCGAGCTTTCGTCACTTGAAGTATCGGCAGATGAGATACGCAGGGCATATGACGAATGTGCCCCCGAATTCATCGGTGTACTTGAACGTGCGAAGAAGAATATCGAAGCGTTCCACAGCCGTCAGATACATAACAGCTTCATCATAAATGATACGGACGGCGTGGTCTGCGGTCAGAAGGTGATACCGATGGAGCGCGTCGGACTGTATATCCCCGGCGGCACTGCGGCGTATCCGTCGTCGGTGCTTATGAACTGTATACCCGCGCGTCTTGCGGGAGTCGGTGAGATAATTATGGTCACGCCGCCGACCGGAGGCAGTGTGAACCGCAATATACTTGCGGCGGCATATGTCGCGGGTGCTGACCGTGTGTTCGCGGTAGGCGGCGCACAGGCGATAGCCGCACTTGCATACGGCACTGAGACTATCCCGAAGGTCGATAAAATCGTCGGCCCCGGCAATGCGTATGTGGCAGAAGCAAAAAAACAGGTATATGGAAAGGTCGCAATAGACATGATAGCGGGGCCGAGCGAGATACTTGTTGTTGCCGATGGGACGTGCAATCCCGTGTACGTCGCGGCGGATATGCTGTCGCAGGCGGAGCATGACAAAAACGCGTCGGCGGTACTTGTGTGTGACAGTGAGATGCTCGCGTCGGCGGTCGCCGATGAAATTGAGCGTCAGCTTACACTTCTTCCGCGTGAGGAGATCGCGCGTACATCTGTAGAGCGCGGCGGCAAGATAATCGTTGCCGACAGCATAACCGGGGCAATTAATATCGCAAACACAATCGCACCCGAACATCTTGAGCTGTGTGTTGACAATCCTTTTGACTATCTTGATAAAATTCATCACGCAGGTTCTGTATTTCTCGGGAAATTCTGTCCCGAAGCGCTCGGCGACTACTTCGCTGGTGCGAATCACACTCTGCCGACGAGCGGCACGGCAAGGTTTTCAAGCCCGTTGTCGGTCGATGACTTTGTAAAAAAGACACAGTACACATATTACACCGCGGACGCGTTTGCCAGAGTCGCACGTGATGTCGCTGCGTTTGCTGAGGTCGAGGGACTGTCAGCACACGCGAGAAGCGCGACTGTAAGACTTGACGAGAAGGATGAAAAATGAGTAAATTTCTAAATAAGCGTTTTGAGTTTCTTGAACCGTATGTTCCCGGTGAACAACCGGTCGATATGGAATATATAAAGCTGAATACGAACGAGTCGCCGTACGAGCCGTCACCTGAGGTGCTGTCGGCGGTAAATGAAAGTGAAATGCTGAAGCTCAGGCTTTATCCCGATCCAGACTGCGGTACTCTAAGACGCGCACTTGCGAATCACTACGGCGTGTTAAAGGAGAATATTTTCGTGTCAAACGGCTCGGACGATATACTCAACTTTGTGTTTATGGCGTTTTGTGACTGCGGCGCGGTCTTTCCCGATATCACCTACGGTTTTTATAAAGTGTTCGCTGCACTCAACGGAGTGGCATTTGAGACGATACCATTGAAAGATGACTTTTCAATTGATCCGGCAGACTATTATAATGCGGGAAAAACAGTCGTTATCGCAAATCCGAACGCGCCGACCGGACGTGCGCTCACGCGTGACGAGGTTGAAACGATAATTAATCATAATTCGGGCAATATCGTGCTCATAGATGAAGCGTACGTTGACTTCGGCGCAGAGTCGGCAGTGGAACTGACGAAAAAGTACGACAATCTTATCGTCGTCATGACCTACTCGAAATCGCGCAGTATGGCGGGTGCGAGACTTGGATTTTCCATCGCGTCAGCGGCGATAACGAGGGATCTCGATATCATCAGATTCTCAACAAATCCGTATAATATCAACCGTCTGACGCTTGTCGCGGGAGTTGCTGCACTTGAGTCAGTGGACTACTACAGAAACTGCTGCCGCTGTATCTCAGAGACGCGCAGGATCACGGTCGATGCACTGCGCGCACTTGATTTTGAAGTGATACCATCTAAGGCTAACTTCGTCTTTGCGGCGCATAAAACAATCGACGGTGGCCGGATTTATAAAGAACTGAAACGGCGCGGGATACTGGTACGTCATTTTGAATCTGAGCGGATTAGCCGCTATAACCGCATCACTGTCGGTAAACCAGTACAGATGGACGCGCTGTGTCAGGCGCTCCGCGATATTATATAACCTTGGGGAGGGACGGAAATGAGAAAAAGTGAAATTACGAGAAAGACAGCCGAGACCGACATAAGCCTTACGCTTTCGCTTGATGAGCGGCTGTGCGGCAAGATAGACAGCGGCTGCGGCTTTCTTGATCATATGCTGACGCTGTTTGCGAAGCATTCCGGCTTCGGACTAAGCGTAACGTGCATCGGTGACACGAATGTCGACTATCATCACACCACGGAGGATATCGGCATATGTCTGGGCGATGCGTTTCGTGAGGCAATCGGCGATATGCATGGTATAGCGAGATACGGCAATATAATTCTTCCGATGGATGAGGCGCTGATACTGTGTGCCGCCGATATTTCGGGCAGGGCGTACCTGTCGTTCGACATAGCGATGCCAGCGCGTAAGGTTGGTGATTTTGATACGGAGCTGTGTGAGGAATTTTTCCTTGCATTCGTCAGACACGCGGGAATAACACTGCACATAAAGCAGCTTGCGGGTACAAATTCGCACCACATCATCGAGGGTGCATTCAAGGCATTTGCGCGTACACTAAGACAGGCGGCGGCGATTGAGGCGTCATCGGCTGGAGAAGTACCGTCAACTAAAGGAGTACTTTGATGATAGCGGTAGTTGATTACGGTGTCGGAAACCTGTTCTCGCTGAAAAGCTCGTTTGAGATGATCGGCGCGGATATCACGGTTACAGGCGATGCCGACGTACTTCTCGATGCCGACAAGCTGGTACTGCCGGGAGTCGGTGCATTTTCCGATGCGGTGGCGATGCTCAGAAAAAGCGGACTTGACCAAGTTATAATTGACGAGTGCGGTAAAGGTAAACCGCTGCTGGGCATATGTCTCGGTATGCAGATGTTACTCGATAAAAGCTATGAATACGGTGAATACACAGGACTCGGATTGATACACGGAGCGGTGAGACCGATAGCAGATATAATTCCGCCGACACTCAAGATACCTCACATCGGCTGGAACACGCTTGATTTTCCCGAGAATAAGCCGAAAAGTCCGATATTCAAATACGTCGGAGAGGGTGAATTCGTCTATTTCGTTCATTCATATTCGGCGATGGAGTGTGATGATGTCACAGCTACTGCAGAATACGGCGCGGAGCTGTGCGTAGCAGTCGGACGTGATAATGTATACGGCTGTCAGTTTCATCCGGAGAAAAGCGGAGACACGGGGCTTTGTATACTTAAGGCATTTTGCGAATTGGGAGAATGATATGATTCTGTTTCCGGCAATAGACCTGTACGACGGAAAAGCAGTGAGACTGCTTCGCGGAAGCTACAGTGACATGACCGTCTACGACAGCGATCCGCTGAATACCGCTAAAAAATTCGAGCAGTGCGGCGCAACGCATATCCACATTGTCGATCTTGAGGGTGCCCGCGACGGCGGAACACCTAATATCGCAACTGTCCGCCGCATAATCGGCGAAACGTCATTGATATGTGAGATTGGCGGCGGAATACGTGATATTTCTACGGCTGAGCGATACATCGACGCGGGAGCGTCACGTGTGATATTCGGCACGGCGGCGGTCATGTCACCTGATCTTGTACCGACGGCTGTGGAGCGCTTCGGTGACGCGGTCGCGGTCGGTGTTGACATACGTGACGACATGGTCGCGATAAAGGGCTGGACGGAGAAATCAGCGCTCGGCTACCGCGAATTCTGCGGTAAAATGCGCGACGCGGGAGTCGGTACACTCATATGTACAGATATCACGAAGGACGGTGCGATGGCGGGAACGAACAGGGAACTGTACCGCGAGCTGTGCGAAAGCTTCGATATAAATATCATTGCATCTGGCGGAGTGTCATCACTTGATGATCTTGCGGCACTCTCGTCGATCGGACTGTACGGCGCAATAATCGGCAAGGCGTATTATACCGGTGCTGTCGATCTTGCGGCAGCGGTGACTATGTTTGAGAGAGGTGAAGGGCAGTGATAACGAAGCGGATAATACCATGCCTTGACGTGCGTGACGGCAAGGTCGTAAAAGGTGTAAATTTTCTCGGGCTGACTGAGGTGTCGTCCCCTGTGAGCCTATCAAAATATTACAGTGATAACGGCGCGGATGAGCTTGTTTTTTATGATATTACAGCATCAGCCGAAGGACGCGGACTTTTTACTGATATACTGACCGAGGTCGCGCGTACTATTTTCATCCCGCTGACAGTCGGCGGCGGCATCAATACGGTTGACGATTTCGGCCGGGTGCTGAAGTGCGGTGCTGACAAGGTGAGCGTAAACTCAGGCGCTATACGCGATCCGTCGCTCATAAGCGCGGCGGCAAAAAAATACGGCGATCAGTGTGTGGTGCTGAGCGTAGACGTAAAGCGTGTCGACGGCGAATTCCGCGTATTTGCCAAGGGCGGACGCGAGGATACCGGAATGGAAGCAATCGGATGGATAAAGCGGTGCGTCACGGACGGCGCGGGAGAAGTCGTGGTAAATTCCATTGACACGGACGGCGTAAAACAGGGATTTGACCTTGAGATGCTTGAAGCCGTATGCAACGTGGTAAGTGTTCCGGTGATAGCATCCGGCGGAGCAGGGGAATGTGCGGACTTCGTGAAACTGTTTAAAGCGCTACCGAAGGTGGATGCCGGACTTGCAGCATCAATATTCCACTTTGGTGAAGTCGAGATATGCGACCTTAAAAAAGAGTTAAAATCAAACGGCATAAACGTAAGGATATAAACAAAGGATGGTATGAACAATGCTTACAATTGATGAATTGAAATTTGATAAAGACGGACTTATTCCGGCAATAGTCACCGATGCTACGACGGGCAAAGTACTGACGCTGGCTTACATGAACAGGGAAAGCCTCGAAATATCACTTGAGAAGAAGCTCACCTGCTTCTGGAGCAGGTCGCGACAGGAACTGTGGCTGAAAGGTGAGACTTCCGGTAATTTTCAACATATTGTTTCCATAACAGCCGACTGCGACCGTGACGCGCTTGTGGTAAGCGTCAAGAAGGACGGACCGGCGTGTCATAACGGAACCAACTCATGCTTCAACGACCTTGTGTTTGAGTCGGATGATGCGGCTGAGTTTTCGATGGATGTGTTGATGAACCTGATACGCGGCAGGAAAGCCGAGAAGAAGGAAGGCTCATATACGACGTATCTGTTTGAAAAGGGGATCGATAAGATTCTCAAAAAGGTCGGCGAGGAGACCACCGAGGTGATTCTCGCCGCGAAGGATCGCGACCACGCGAATACCATTTATGAAATCGGCGATTTGATGTATCATGTAATGGTGCTG
>CAZMRH010000101.1:0-6422 GCA_964568705.1 uncultured Lachnospiraceae bacterium | reverse complement strand
TTTGTCAGGCTCCGCCCGACACCTGCGCGCTTTTTCGGGAAAAGCGCGGGAAAAACATACTGCTACCTAAAGAATGTACGCTTTAACACTGATGCTTTCAGTATAACTTTACCTCAAATAACCCCTATGGAAAGTTTTTCGCCAGGCCTTTTTTCAAAAAGGCCGCGTCCTCCCCGCCCCCGTTATCCTTTGTACTCGTATCCTGCTTTGAGTGCTTTGAGGTTCATGTCAAGCAGATCCATGTGTTTAGCCGAGACTACCTTGCGCAGTGCCGCTTCGACGTTGTCAAACGACATATCAGGACATTCCTTCAGAAATTTACCCGCCATTATCATGTTAGCAAGTGTCGGGATCCCCGCATCGGATGCAAGCTTTGTCGCGGGTATGCGGAATGACGCGACATCGGTACGGACAGGTGCGCGTGTGATGAGCGTCGAGTCGATGAACATCTGACCGCCAGCCGTGACCGCAGCTTCATATTTATCAAAGGACGGCAGGTTCATGACGATGAGAGAGGTGGGATTGTTGACTATCGGGGAACCGACGGGGTCGTCGCTGATTATGACGTTGCAGTTTGCCGTGCCGCCACGCATCTCCGGGCCGTATGACGGAAGCCAGCTTACCTGCTTTTCCTCGATAAGCCCCTTGTACGCGATGAATTTACCTGCGAAAAGAATTCCCTGACCGCCGAATCCGGCTATAAGAATCTGTGTCGTACTCATTTCGCCGCCTCCTCAGTCTGATTTGCGCCGGGAATGATGCCCGCGGTGCGATCCTTGTAAACGCCGAGAGGGTAGTACGGAATCATCTTTTCGTCGATCCACTCAAGCGCCTTCGCCGGCGTCATACCCCAGTTTGTCGGGCAGGATGAGATGACCTCGATAAGGGAAAATCCGCGTCCGTCGATCTGATTCTGGAACGCTTTCTTTATAGCCTTGCCCGCGTTCTTTACGTTCTTGATGTTATTGACCGCGACGCGCTCAAGATACTCGGGACCGTCAAGCTGTGAGAGCATTTCACATACCTTGACGGGGAAGCCGCACAGATTCGTGTCGCGTCCGTATGGAGAGGTCTGCGTGATCTGTCCGGGAAGCGAGGTCGGCGCCATCTGACCGCCGGTCATGCCGTAAATTGCATTGTTGATGAAGATTACGGTGATGTTTTCGTTTCGCGCGGCGGAGTGTACGGTTTCCGCCATACCTATCGACGCAAGGTCGCCGTCACCCTGATATGTGAAGATTATGTTTGACGGAATCGCGCGTTTGAGCCCTGTAGCAACCGCGGGAGCGCGGCCGTGTGCCGCCTCGACCATATCGCAGGCGAAGTAGTTATATGCCATTACCGCGCATCCTACGGGAGCGACGCCTACGGTGATTCCTTCGATGCCCAGTGAATCTATAGCTTCTGCCACGAGACGGTGAACGATACCGTGAGTGCAGCCGGGACAGTAGTGCAGCGGCGCATCGGTGAGGGACTTCGGTTTATCAAATACTATCATTATTTATTTCCTCCTTCGCTGACTGACTTTGCGGCGGATTTAATGGATTCAAGCACCTCTGCGGGCGACGGGATCATTCCGCCGACTCTCGAGCAAAGCGTTACGGGACAGCGGCACTTGGTCGCAAGCTCCACGTCCTCGATCATCTGACCGGTGGACAGCTCGACTGAGATGAAGTGCTTCGCGGTGTGCGATGCTTTCTCAAACGGAGCCTTCGGGAACGGCCACAGCGTAATCGGACGGATCATTCCCGCGCGTATCCCCTGCTTTCTTGCCTCAAGGACCGCGCTTCTTGATACTCTTGACGCGATGCCGAATGCAGCGACGATTATGTCGGCGTCCTCAGTCATGAACTCCTCGTACATCGTCTCGTTTTCGATTACCTTGTCGTATCTCCTGTATCTCTCGCGGTTGAGCGTCTCAAGCTCCTCGGGGATGAGCGAGAGGGAATTGACGATATTGTGCGTACGCTTCATCTGCGTACCTGTCGTCGCCCACGGCTTATCGTATTTCGGTGTATCGATAGCCTCAAGTGCGACGGGCTCCATCATCTGACCCATCGTACCGTCGGCGAGGATCATCGACGTCATGCGGTATTTGTCGGCGAGGTCGAAGCCCTTTACCGTCAGCGCCGCCATCTCCTGAACCGACGCGGGTGCAAGCACGATCATGCGGAAGTCACCGTGACCGCCGCCGCGTGTCGCCTGAAAATAGTCGGACTGTGAGGGCTGTATGCCGCCGAGTCCGGGACCGCCGCGCTGTACGTTTACGACAAGTGCGGGCAGATCGCTTCCGGCGAGGTATGAAAGTCCCTCGCTCTTGAGTGATATTCCGGGGCTTGATGATGAGGTCATCACGCGAAATCCCGCGGAGGAAACCCCGTAAACCATGTTTATCGCCGCTATCTCGCTCTCCGCCTGAAGAAATACGCCGCCGATCTTCGGCATACGCTTTGCCATGAATGCTGCGATCTCCGTCTGCGGGGTTATCGGGTAGCCGAAGTAGTGACGGCAGCCTGCGAGAATCGCCGCCTCTGCGATCGCTTCGTTACCCTTCATAAGTACTTTATCAGCCATTTTTTATATCCTTCCTTTCGTCATTTCTCGACCGTTATTATGCAGTCGGGACACATGGTAGCGCAGAACGCGCATGCGATGCATAAAGACTCGTCGGTCACCTCGACCGGAGAGTGCCCCTTCTGATTGATTTTGCCTGCCGCAAGTTTCAGAATTTTCTTCGGACATACGTCAACGCACAGTCCGCAGCCCTTGCACAGGTCAGTTTTAAATGTCAGCTTTGCCATACTATATCCTCCGTTATATTTATATATATTTGTTTTTTGCATACTTAATAATTTCATACTTAATAATATTTCGCCTGAAGCGTCAGCGGGAATATTTCACCGTTTGTAAATTCCTCAAGCGATGGTACGAGCGCTTTTGTTACCGATGTAAACTTAAGTGACAGCCCCGATAAATTCACAAGCGACTGTATTTCCGGAATGCTTTCGCGAATCACATCGGCATCAGTCAATTCTCCGAGATTTGTGTTGTTGATGATCCCGGTAAACGGAATTCCTCCGGCAATTTCGATCTCATGCATCACTTCAAGCGCCTCAGCCGCGTTTCTCGTAAGCGGACGGCGGAAGTTCGCGACGAACAGCATCTCATAGTCGTTTTCCTCAAGTATCTGCGGCGTGTAGCGACCCAGCGCAAGCGCACCGCGGTCGTCGCCGCCTATATCCATCACCGCGTACGTTGTGCGGTCGTTCACCGTGTCGTACATTTCGCGGGGAAGCGCCGGCGCGTCGATGTTCGTGTTTGCGTACTGCGAACCGATAAGCCTTATTCCGGCTTCTTCAAGCACGCGCGCGCTGTCGGCGGTGCGGAAGTACGGATTTACTATGTCGAGATCGGCGATGCAGACCGGATAGCCCCCGCGCTTTATCATCATCGCGTAATTCACCGCGATATTGGTTTTGCCGCTGCCGTAATGTCCGGCAAACAGCGTCACCCGTTTTATTTTCATCGCCGACCTCCTGTATCAGCCGTCAGAGCTGATTCCTAATTATCTTTCCGCTTACCGTTTTCGGAAGCTCCGTCCTGAATTCAACGATTCTCGGATACTTGTACGGTGCGGTATGCTTTTTGACATATTCCTGAATTTCTTTCTTCAGTTCATCTGTTGCCACAGTTCCCGTGACAAGCACGATGCTTGCCTTGACAACCTGACCGCGTACTTCATCGGGAGCCGCCGACACACCGCATTCAAGCACATACGGAAGCTCCATTATGACGCTTTCGATCTCGAAGGGACCGATGCGGTATCCCGACGATTTGATAACGTCGTCCGCACGGCCGACATACCAGTAGAAGCCGTCCTCATCGCGCCACGCAAGGTCACCTGTGTGATACAGACCGTCGTGCCAGACCTCTTGCGTCTTTTCGGGATCGAGGTAGTATTCGCAGAATAAACCGCACGGCGCACCGTTCTCGGTACGCACCACGATCTCGCCCGTCTCACCGACCTCGACGGACTTGCCGTCCGCGTTAACAAGGTCAATGTCGTATGCGGGAACAGGCTTACCGAGTGACCCGATCTTGTACTCCGCACCATATAGATTGCCGATCATCAGCGTCGTTTCCGACTGACCGAAGCCCTCCATTATGCGAAGTCCTGTCTGTGCTTCAAGCTGCTTGAACACCTCCGGATTCATCGCCTCACCTGCGCTCGACGCGTGCTGGATGCTTGAAAGATCATACTTTGACAGATCCTCTTTTATAAGCATGCGGTACATTGTCGGCGGCGCGCAGAAGGTCGTGATGTTGTATTTCCTGAACAGCTGAAGTATGTCATCCGCGTGGAAGCGGTCGAAGTCGTAAACAAAGGTCGCCGCCTCGCACAGCCACTGGCCGTACAGCTTGCCCCACATGGCTTTTGCCCATCCGGTGTCGGATATTGTCAGATGCAGACCGTCGGGATCGACGCAGTGCCAGTAGTTGGCGGTGACAAAATGACCGAGCGGCATCTTGTAACTGTGAGCGGCGATCTTCGGATAGCCCGTCGTACCTGAGGTGAAGAACATCAGCATAAGGTCGTCGCCGCACGGAGTATCGGCGGTGCGCTCGAATGTGTCATCGCTTGAGTGAATCCCGCTGTCGAAATCGTACCAACCCTCGCGCGGTGTCCCGACGATCATCTTGGTTTTTAATGTGCCGCATCTCATCGCCGCGGCATCAACCGCGTCGGCGCAAACACCGTCTGAAGTGCAGACTATCGCAGATATGTCTGCCGCCTTGAAACGGTATTCAAAATCATGCTCGAGCAGCTGATTTGTCGCGGGTATCGCGATCGCACCCAGCTTGTGAAGTCCGAGGATGGCGAACCAGAACTGATAGTGCCGCTTTAGCACGAGCATTACGCGGTCGCCGCGCTTTATGCCCAGAGATGCAAAGTAATTCGCCGCCCTTGCCGAGCCTCGCTTCATATCGCCGAAGGTGAAGCTGCGTTCAGTCTTGTCGCAGTCCAGATGAAGCATTGCGAGTTTTCCGGGACTTCTCTCGGCGATAGCGTCAACAACGTCGAATGCGAAGTTGAAATTGTCGGTGTTCTCATATTTGAGGGACGTGAGTCTGCCGCCCGCGTCCTCTCTGGGATGAATGAAGTTATGATATATACGTCTGTATTTGTGGCGCTTCGAATGCTCCTCCGTTCCCGATTCGCGTACGATGTCAGGCTTTTCCCCGGCATCCGCGTCCGCGGTATCCGTCGGGTTGAGAACTATCGCATAGAACAGGCAGTCCGCGCCCTCGACGGCGATCATGCCGTGCGGCGTGTCGCTGTCATAATAGATGGTGTCGCCCTCGTGCAGGACTTCGCTGTGCTCACCGACCTGCACCTTGAGCGCACCCTTTATCACAATGTCAAGCTCCTGACCTCTGTGAGTGGTAAGCTCGATGTCACGGCGCTCGGCGTCACCCGAATATGAACATACGACGTACAGCGGCTCGGAGACACGGTTCTTGAAGCTGGGTGCAAGGTTGAAGTAGGTCATGCCGTGCGCCTTTTCGATCTTCTGTCCCTCCCCGCGGCGCGTTACCGTATATGAACGCAGCGTCGGGCTTGAGCCCTGAATGATGTCGGTGACGTCGACGTTGAAGGCGAGTGCACACCTGTAGATGAACGCAAAGTTTAGGTCGCTCTCGCCGTCCTCACAGGCGAGATATTCCGCCTCGGTTATGTCGGTCTTGGCCGCCATTTCGCCGGCGGTAAGCCCCTCAATTTCGCGAAGCTCGCGGATACGCGATGCCATTTCGTGGATCTTGTAGTCAAGCCCTGTAATGTTATCTTTCATAACATACTCCTTTTCGGGGCAAACAAAAACGCCCGCCCCAAGATATAATTCTTGAGACGAGCGATAAAATCACCCGCGGTACCACTCAAATTGCGATCGGTAAAGACCGCCACTCAGGCTCAGACAAGCCTTATGCATTAACGCAGCAGTTACGGGGAGGTTCTAATCGCTTTCGCTTTCTTCCTCCCGGCTCAGAAGCTACAAATACCGATGTACCGCTTCCGTGGCTCGCACCAACCGCCACTTCTCTTTGAAGCTACCATCAGATCCTCTTCGTCACAGCCTTTAGTTTGGCAAATTATATCATGATATTCAATTGTTGTCAAGGGGTATTTCAAAAATATTATATTATTACAGGAAAATTGTGTAATTATGCATTAAACCAACATTGTTGGGAGCGTACAAACGACATAATTCTGACGATTCATGTCGTACTTTGTCAAAATAGATCCGTACGGAAAATTTTTTGCCAGGCTTTTTTCCTTAGATTATAATATGAAGTGCAACAAAAAGTAAAAAAAGCAGCAGTTCAACGAAAGATCCAGTATAATGGTAAATGACAAGTAAACC
>CAZMRH010000100.1:0-6677 GCA_964568705.1 uncultured Lachnospiraceae bacterium | reverse complement strand
TCCGAGATCAGCGCAGTCTGCGACTATGTCATCATCATATCGAACGGTCAGATTGCCGCGAGCGGTAAAATCGACGATATTACAGGACAGATCGGCAGTACCGAAATGATCCGCATAACGGCCAAGGGTGATCCTCAGGTGCTTAAATATGCGATCATCGGCGTACCTCACGTTAAGTCCTGCACATATACCGCGAGCGGGATGTACACGAACTTCAGCGTTGAGGTGAAGAACGTCGAGGACATACGTCCGCTTATTTTCCGCGCACTTGTCGATAACGGTGCTGTCATCGTCGAGATGAACTCGGGCAGAATGACGCTTGAGGAAACCTTTATCAAGCTCACAAGCTACGATGCGACAAGCGATACCCGCTTCCAGAAGAAGCCGAAGAAAACAGAAACTGCAAATCCTGCAACTCCGGCAGCGGATAGCGGCAGCGCCGCTGTACAGTCAGATAACACATCAGACAGTCCCGCCGAGGAATACCATCCGCAATTTGACGTAAAAGACGGAGAGGAGAGTGACAAATAATGTCTGCTGTATACAAAAAAGAACTGCGCAGCTTCATGACCGGAATGACCGGCGCGATATTCGTCGCAATACTCCTTCTGCTCATCGGCGTCGAAACGGTGATCTACAACCTGAAAAACGCTTATCCGTATTTTGAGTACGCTCTGAGCAGCATTTCGTATATCTTCCTGTTCATTATACCTATACTGACCATGCGCTCTTTCTCAGAAGAAAAGCGCTCGAAAACAGATCAGCTTCTCTACTCGCTCCCCATAACATCCACCTCCGTCGTTATGGGCAAATATCTCGCGATGCTGACGGTGTTCGGCGTATCTATGCTTTTCGTCTCCCTCTATCCCCTGATACTCACGCTTTACGGCTCGGTCAGCTTTATCACAGCGTACACCTCAATACTGGCGTTCTTCCTTCTCGGTGCGGCGCTCATCGCCATCTGCATGTTCGTCTCATCTCTTACGTCAAGTCAGCTCATCTCCGCGATAATCAGCGTGGTCGTTGTGTTCATCACCTACTTCATGCAGAGTCTTTCCTCGTACATCTCCTCCACAAGTGAAGCGACGCTCATCTTCTTCCTGATACTTGCGGCGCTCATCGGCTTCATCTTTTTCCTTGCGACAAAGAACGCGCCGATATCGCTGTCAGTGCTCGCAATGCTTGTCGCGGCGGTGCTTATCGTATATTTCATTGATAAGAACAATGATTCAATAACGATATTCGCAAACCTTGTTCCGACTGTTCTCGGCACAGTATCAATGTTCATGCGTCTGAACAACTTCATCTACGGCATATTCGACATCTCCGCGCTTGTATACTATCTGTCCATTATCGCATTGTTCGTTTTCTTTACGGTTCAGTCCGTAGAGAGAAAACGCTGGAACTGAGGGGGTGGCTTGAATGAATAACGAAATTATGACAAATCAGAAAAAAGGCCGCAGGAACCTCAAAGCAGGTTCGTTTTCGATCATCATCTGCGCGATCGTACTTGCGGTCGTCGTAGTACTGAACATTCTCGTATCGACGCTTCCCGCCTCCTGGATAAAGCTTGACCTTACTGAGGAAAGCTACTATTCCATCGGTGAGGAAACGAAGAAGATTCTTGACTCTGTCGACGAGGATGTGCGCCTGTACCTCATCGCCGAAAGCGGCAAGGAGGACACAAAAACACTTGAACTGCTCGGTCGTTATGCCGATGCGAACTCACACATTACCCTTAAGGTAATCGACCCGGCGGTACAGCCTAATTTCACCTCAAAATATACGGATACCGCGCCTTCCTCCAACAGCATAATAGTTGAAAGCGATAAGCGCAGCTCCGTTCTAGATGCAAAATCGCTGACGCTCTATGTTACCGATTCGGGAAATATGACCGAAGACGAATATAACCAGGCATCCAACAGCTATCAGATGTACGGTCAGTCGCTCAGCTATTCCGACATCGTCTTTCAGGGCGAATTGAAGATAACCGGTGCGATCGACTATGTGACCAAGGGCGACATTCCCGTAATCTACACTCTCGAAGGTCACGGAGAAACAGCCATCGCCGATGACGTAAAGGGCAACATCGAGGACGAGAACTACAAGTTCGATTCGCTCAATCTGCTTACTGCCGGAAGTATTCCGGACGATTGCAGCGTACTCTTTATCGGCTCGCCCACCAATGATATCGACGAAACCGAGGTTGAAGCGATCAAGGCTTATATCAAAGCAGGCGGCGGCGTTATCCTCGGCACATACGTTCAGTACTATTCAGCCGAAACAATGCCGAACCTGACAGCTCTCTGTGAATACATGGGCATGACGCCCGTAGCAGGAATCGTAATTGAAAGCAGTCAGGACAATTACGCAACGTATCCCTACTACCTTGTTCCCGAGCTTGGCTCAACAGGTCCTGTGGGCAAGCTCACTGACACAAAGGTAAATATCGTTATGCCGCTGTCGCACGCGATCACCACGACAGACTCATCCGATGCTACCGTTAACGCACTTCTTTCGACTTCCTCATCGGCATACATCAAGCCCGCCGACGCGCAGTCTATAGAAAAAACCGACGGCGATCAGTCTGGCATATTCAATGTCGCTATGGTATCAGAACTTACAGGAGACGACGGAAACACATCCGGCCGCATGGCATGGTTCGCAACACCCGGCGCATTTGAGAAAGGATATTCAAATCCGCAGCTCTTTATCGCCACGATAAAGTGGATGAGCGAGGACGAGAACGTGGAGTCGAGCAGCATCTCGATAATCGCAAAGTCGCTTATCTACACTCCCCTTGAAGCAACCGCGTCCGATATCAGCATCTGGAGCTGGATACTCATAGGCATTATACCCGCGGCAGTTCTTACGAGCGGCTTCGTCATCTGGTTCAGACGCCGCCGCAGATAATCGATGGGAGCCTATTATGCCAAAAAAGAACAATAAAAAAATGACCGCGCTCATCGTGATGACAGCGCTTCTCGCCGCTCTCGTCGCCGGACTCGTCATTGCGAAAAACTTATCATCAGGCAGTGATGACAGTACCGAAACGACTGCGGAGACCGTTTCCGTAATAAAACGTACCTTGAGCGAGATTACTTCAGTCAAGTTTACCGCGAAGGGCGAATCGAAAAGCTTTCTCCTGAATTCCGACGGCGACTGGTACTACACGGATGATGAGAATTTCCCGCTCGATCAGGATTTTCTTACGAACATCACAGGGTCCGTATGCGATCTTTCCGCATACCGTCAGATCGACTCCGGAAGCGACAGTGATTACGGCTTCGATAATGCTACAATTTACGCCGAGATCACCTACAACACTTCCGAAATCCACACATATCTTTTCGGAAGCACAATCAAGCTTGACGATATATCATATCAGTATATGAAAGCTGACAACAGCACTGTATATCTCGTTGACACTGCTGTCTCGAGCATGTTCGACTATTCGGTGACAGATCTCCTGCAGACTGACAAGCTTCCCGACGATCTTACATCCGACAATGTCACCTCCGTATCGGTAAATAACGGCAGCTACGCGTCATCTATTACCGATGCGGACGGCATCGCTGAGGTCTATCCGAAATTTGAGAAGCTCGACTTCTCGTCAGTCTACGCCGAATATATTGAGGAGGGCGCAGGCGATGAGCTGTACGGCTTCACGGATGCGTCACCGTACGTCAGCCTGGTCTACACGTCCCTCGGGGAAAATACCGAATACAAGGTCATTTTCGGTACGACCCACAATGAGCTTGAGACAAAAACCGATGAGACAGGTGCGACCACCGCAGATGAAGTCACATACAGGTATTACCGTCCCGTGGGTTCACGCGTCGCATATTCACTTGACGAGAATGCGTATCAGGAGCTTCTGAAGTATTCTGACTACGCGCCCGCCGAATAATCAATATTACAACAATAAAGGAGAATCACCATGATTGCCGACAAAATCGAAAATCTGAAGCTATACTCAGGCATTGATAAGCATTTCACACTTGTTGCGGAATTTCTGATGAAGAATGATGCCGAGACTCTTGATGAGGGGGAATACCAGGCTGGCGACGGCGTACTCGCAAGAGTATCCGTATACGAGCCGCAAGAGGAACCCACATCATGGGAAACGCATCGTAAATACGCCGATCTGCAATACATCGTCGCAGGTGACGAGATGATGCAGTCAGCTCCCCTCAGCGACATGAAAAAAGGCACCGAGTATTTCGATGCCGAGGATTATCAGGGCTTCGAGGTGTCAGGCGGAAATGTAGTCACAATCTTCGCGAAAGCAGGTACATTCGCCTACTTCGCACCGGGTGATGCTCATATGCCGGGGCTGAGATACACCGAAAGCAAGGTCAAGAAGATTGTATTCAAGCTGCCCGTCTGAATAAACGCCGCTTAAAAAAAATGCCGCCGTTCGCCTGCATCATGCAGACGGACGGCGGATTTTTATTATCATTTATCAGTATCAGCCAATCGGCGCTACGGTAAGCCCGGAGCTTTGGGCATATGACTTGACATATTCGGAGCTACCGCACCTCACGGTCAGCTCACCGCATCCGGCAAGCGTCTGTGTGCCTATCTCTGTCACGCTGTCGGGTATCGTGATGGTGTTCAGCGACTTGCATGCAAAGAACACGTCATTGCCGATCTTTGTTACGGTATCGGGAACGGTAAATTCGGGTATTGCGGAACACGCGTAGAACATTTCATCCGGGATCTCCGTTATGCCCTTCGGAAGCACTACACTTGTGAGTGCCTTGCACAGCTTGAATGTGCCCTTGCCGATACTCATAACCGAGTCGGGAAAGACCACCGATTTCAGCATGAAGTTCTGCTTGAACGCCTTCTCGCCGACAGATGTCACCGATGATGGAATGTATATCACACTTATATCAGTCTTGGGTGCGTTGAATCTCGATATCTGTTTGACGGTGTCGGGTATGTTTACTTCCCCGCCCGCTCCGTTATAATCGATAAGTATGCCGTCGCCGACTATGACGAATTCATCTGTCTTGGCATTAAGCCATGCCGTCAAAGTGAACGCGTCCTCACCGACAAAAGTAATTTTATCCGACAAGTTGATATCGGCAAGCGCCGTGCTGTTGTAAAACGCAAAGCGGTCGATATACGTGACGCTGTCGGGTATTGTCAGCTTTGTAAGCAGTGTGTCGCGGAAAGCCTCATAACCTATCTCGTTAACGGGAAGCTCGTTTATCGTCGCGGGTATTTCAAGCTCCGTATCCTTGCCGGAATACTTCGTCACGGTCACGCCGCCGTTGCTATTCTTCGAGAATGAAATCCCGTTTGAAAGGAAGCTGAACGGATCGTTGCTTGTCCCGGCGGTTGATGTGCCGGCGGTTTTGCCCTTGCAAGCGAACATTGCCGCTGCGCAGAGAAGCGCAAGAAGTACCGCTATGGTTGATTTTACAAGTTTCATGTTTTTCCCCCGAATAGTATTTCAATTACCAATTATAATGCATTTCAGGTGTATTGTCAAGGCTTTTCGCACGTCTCCGCTGAGCGGGATCAGCTGAGTGGAATGTCCGGCAGCTCTATGGGCTCGCCGGTATATCCGTTTTCGAAGAAATCGCTTAGCGCCGCACCGTAATCAGGCTCAGTCGTCTCCTCTATGGCAGTATCAGTTCCAGTCGTTTCGACCGCAGTCGTCACCGCCGAACCGGTCGCCGTATCGTCACCGCCGCCGTCCGTACATCCCGAAAGGAGCAGTATGCACATCATAAACAGTACAGCAAGGCTTACAGACAGTATTTTCATAAATAACTCCTCAGAGTGACGTGGTTTTTCCGGAGCAGTACAGCTTATAGCTGAGCAAATCAAGCGCGTTTACCTTTCCGTCACCCTTGATATCAGCCGCGGCAAGCTGTCCTTCAGTAAAGACCTTTTTACCTGAAAGATACAGCTTCAGATTCAGAAGATCGAGCGCATTGGTCTTGTTGTCACTGTTGAAGTCGCCCTTGATATATCCGAGCTTCGGGATGACCTCTGTGTATTTATTTCCGCATTTCGTACAGGTATAAGTGCGCACACCGTCAGTCTCGGCGGTCGCGGCAGTCGTAACGACACCGCTGTCGTATGTATGCACACATTCAGCCGTCTTCGGCGTAAGCGTCACAAGGCGGCAGCTTCCTTCGTATCCCGCTCCCGTACAGTACTGCTTTACACCGTTTACGAATGTATCCTCGTGATTGAAGTGAACGTGACCGCAGAGCGTCGCGATTACATTTGTCGTTTCGCCTATGATGTAGCTATGAACGTACTTTGTCTTTGTATCGTACAGCATTGTGCCGCGGTCAGGCCCTATCGTGACATCCTTGCCCCAAGTCTCCGTAACAAGCCCGACAAGCGTATCAACGTAAAACGGCACATGGTACGCGAGCAGCACCGGCTTCGTGCTTGCCGCAAGCGTCGTTCTGACAAATCCGGCGGTCGCGGTGGCAACTACCTTATCCTGAGAATCGTCGATCACCGCGATAATTAGGTCATTGTATTCAATATAATTATAGTTGAGGTTGCCATGTGCGATATTCGACAGCAACGGCTTTAAGGTATTGTTCGAGTAGTCGTCGAAGTAGTGGTCGCTGAAGGTGTAGTCATGGTTGCCGCAGGCGAATATATACGGTATTGTTTCATCTGCGAGCGCTGTTTCAAAC
>CAZMRH010000099.1:0-6839 GCA_964568705.1 uncultured Lachnospiraceae bacterium | reverse complement strand
GATAGACACGGAGAATCAGCATTTCTACACTCAGGGTATCGCAAATCACGACGACGACGGCAACATCCTACGTGACAGCGAGCCAGTACGCTTCGCTAATCTCATCGGCAAGCCGGTGTTCACTATTCCCTTACTTGGCTACATTTCAAGCTATATCACAAATCCGCCCGGCTCTTATTTCGCGATTGCCGCTGCGGTAATTATTGTTATCGCAGTATTTGTTCCGTCAGATAAAAAGAAAAAGTCAAAAGAATCCGACGTGACTGCGGATAATCCTGATAGTGTCACAAAATCAGACTAATTAAAGCGGCCGCTTTGATTATACATTTTTAAGGAGGGCTTACTTATGAAAAAAAAGTCAATCATTCTCGTCGTGGCCGTCGCATTTCTCTGCGTCTGCATGACACTCGGCACAGTGGCGTGGCTCTTTGACACCACCGCTCCTGTAACCAACACATTCACCGTCGGAAACATCAACATCACCCTTGATGAGGCTCCCGTTGATGCGACAGGCACAGCTACAGCAGGTCCTCGTGTTGCAGCAAACACCTATAAAGCATATCCCGGCGCGATATTTAGCAAAGACCCCACAGTAACGGTCAAAGCTGACAGCGAAGCCTGCTACGTTTATGTTTGCGTTGAAAACAACATGGTAATCGGCGCTGACACAGTCGGGCTTGTAAACATTGACACGGCAAACTGGATTGCAGCTTCGACCTCAGGCACAAAGACCATCTACAGATACAAGAGTACTGTTACCTCGACAGCTGTAGACACAGTTCTTCCCGCAGTGTTCACGAATGTTACCGTTGACGGAAACAAGGTGACATCGGCAAACATCGCGACAATCGAAAACTCAACCATCATTGTTACCGCTTATGCTCATCAGGTCGCAAGTCAGACGCTTACAGACGCTCTCACAGGTGCTGAAGCTGCGTTTGACGTTTCGGCCACATGGACAAGAATCTGATTCTGCATAGTCATCCGAAATCCACCATCTGACAATAACCGGACATTCCGGAATATGAAAGGACAACATCATGAAAAAGAAGATTTTAGCAGCGGCTCTCATAGTACTCGCAGTCGCACTTGTCGGCTCATCCCTCGCATACTTTACCGACACAGATAGAGCAAAGAATATCTTTACAGTCGGCAATGTGGACATCACTCTCGATGAAGCACAGGTCATCGCGACGACTGACATAAACGGTCTTACCACATGGAAAGCAAACAACTCTTTACCGCGTGTAACGGCTAATACATATAACAACATATATCCCGGTGCAATCCTGCCTAAGGATCCCGCTATCCACAACATTGGAACCAACTCCGCATATGTCCGCATGAAGGTCGTAATCAATAACGCGGCTGACTGGAATATCGCTCCCGGCGCAGATCTGTCTGCAATTTTCGCCGGGCATGACGAAACTCTCTGGACAAGAGTCGGTGACATTACAGTCGACGTAAACGGCGTCGCTACGGCAGTTTACACTTACAACTCAATCCTTGAGGGCGGCGAATCGACTGCTCCTCTGTTCGCGGCAATTAACGTTCCGACAACTATCCAGAACGGACAGATTTCTGACTTTGAGATCAACGTTACCGCTGATGCAATTCAGGCTGAGGGCTTCATCGACAGCGCTTCCGCATGGGCTGCGTTCAATTAATTCGCAGCGGATCCTGACCGTATAGAAAATTACTATCCACAAATTTAGGTTATTTAATCATAACCTTGAAAGGCGAAGCAAGGATGAAACGAAAAATACTATTAACGGCAACAGCCCTCCTGCTCGTCTCTCTTATCGCTTTCGGCTCTCTGTCCTATTTTACAGCCTCGGACAGAGTGACGAACGTTATTACCGCGGGTAATATCGAAATAAAGCTTCATGAGGAGACTGCGGACGGTACACCTTTTCCACAAGGCGGTGTTATCGGGGCAATGCCAGGAGTATCCTACGACAAGAAGGTATATGCGGAAAACACCTCCGCGCATCCCGCATGGGTGCGCATGAAGGTGTCTGTCGACACGCCCTTCAGATCGGCGGTGAGTTTTGACATAAACAGTACTGACTGGACTTACCGCGACGGATATTACTACTACAACACCCCTCTTTCAGGTAATCGGAGCACAACTCCGCTATTCACAAAGGTTACTTTTGACGCGAGTATGGACAACAGCTTCAAGAATACCGCGTGCGCGATCGATGTCAAGCTTGAAGCGGTACAGTCCGAAAACAACGGTACGGATTTTATCTCCGCATCGGGATTTCCGGGAGGTGAAACAAAATGAGTAAATTCAGAAAGATACTTGTGCTCATCCTCACCGTTTCCCTGCTCGTTACCGCGTTATTTCCCTGCGGCATTTCTCTTGCGTATACCCATGAATTCCACTTCCGCTCCTCAGGTAAAACTGACTATGTAGGTTCGATAACGGACGTCGGCGGCAATGCCGTCACAGGAGTCGTTACGATTCAGGATTTCATCAACTGGTGCAACACAAATCTGGACAGCTATAACTGCTCGCTGACAATTCACGCACCCTATCGCGTTCTCGGCGATGAGACATGGGAGGTCGAAGCCGGCTCAAGTCTTACGATCATAAACGATCAGCAGGACAGCAGCAACTATCCACCTGTTGTGCTTGACGATAGCCGCCCCAGCAGGTCGCTCACGCTTAAGGGCAGCATTATCTGCGACGGCAACGAGCTTCCGCACTGGTTCCTTGATATCCGTGAGAACTGTACGGTCAACATGTATGACGGTGTCGTCATCAGAAACGCCAAACGCACCGATTCTGCAACTGCATCGGCTACAGGTGTCTGCCTCTACGCGTATGCCACTTTCAACATGTACGGCGGCACGATCACCGGTAACTCCGTAGACGCCGGCGGTGCATATTCGACTGCCGTATGGTGCCGCGAAACAGGCTGCACCTTCAACATGTACGGCGGCACGATAACCGGCAACGACAACCATTTGGACCGCGGCGCGGTCTATTTCGGGGGCGCCGGAATGTTCAACATCGGGGGCGCGGCATCTGTCGACGGCAACTACGGACGCAACATCTACATGGAAAGCGGCAAGACGTTCGGCATCATGTCCGCCCTGACAGGTACGCAGAAGTTCTTTCTTGAGGGAATTAGTATAGGCTCGGTATGCGCATACGGTGTCAACGGCTACACTCTTAAGTCAAGCGATCTTGCAAAGATATCCTGCGAAAATCTTCCGGCTTATGCATACCTCAGACTTGACACTTCACGCAACTGCATCTTTGTTGAACGTATAAGTGCAATCTACACGGTCGAGTACTACTATCAGACGCTCGGCGGTACGTATACCCTGGCTACATCGACAGGTACATACGGTGCGGGGCTCACCTATTCCTTTACACCTGCGGCAAACGTAAATTACGGCGGATACTCATATACTTACGATTCGGGAAACGTGAACAACGTCACGAGTATCACAATATCGGCGGCAAATCCGGCTCTGAATGTTCTCAAGGTCTACTACAAGCTCAATTCCGTTAATTTTGAGGTTGTGTACTACTACGAGCTTCCGTCAGGCGGATACTCGGCGTCACCGTACGTTGCCGAGACAGGCACAGGTATGACGGGCAATACTGTCAGCCGCACACACCCCGATACATGGACATACAATTCGCTCAGCTACGAATATGACGCGGGAAACGCGGGCAATGTATCGTCCGCAGTGCTTGTAAGCGGGACTACTGCAAGGCTTTGCGCATACTACAAGTTAACCGAAGTTCCGTATAGGGTTCACATTTATTTCATGACCGTAAACGGCACTTACGGTACTGTTCCCGATATAACTGAGCTACCGTTATCAGGTAAAAACGGAACAGTTGTAACAAAAACTCCCGTAGGAGTATCGAATTTTTCCGTTGACACAGCTAAGAGCACGCTTTCAATAACACTTGATGCCGATACGGCGAAAAACATAATCAGTGTCTACTATGCGCGCGACAAGGTGAACTATACCGTCGAAACGTATCTGATGAGCATCGACGAGACTTATTCAAGTACGCCGACAAGCACGCAAACACTAAGCGATTACGTTGAAAGAACGGTGACTTATACTCCTGCAGCATCTGTGACATCCGGCATTTATAAATACGGACTTGATAATGCCGCCAGCACGCTGTCCGTCACGCTTGCAAACGGGACAAATACGATTAAAGTTTACTATGCGATAGCGCTCGGCAACCTTACGGTGACGGTGGATAATGCATCAAGCGAGGATCAGACGTTCGTATTCACGATCAGCGGCGCTATCGGCACGTTTGACGTGACAGTCGTCGGCAACAATTCCACTACGATAACCGGACTTCCGGTTGGTGATTATACCGTTTATGCGAAAAACGGCTGGTCATGGAGATACACCGCCGCGTCCGCAGAAAATGTCACGATCAATATGCTGCCGGGTCTTGTAAAAGATAATGCCGTTGCGGTATTCTCGAACGGTCAGACGGTATGGAAATGGCTGTCATCACTCGCAAACGGCCTGTTCAGAGGCTGACGGAGGTGAGCAGAATGAAAAAAATATTTAATATAAACAGCCGCAAAGGCAAGGTAATTCTCATTTCCGCCCTCACCGCAGTCATACTGATATCGGCGGCAATTCCGACGGTCGCATGGCTGACACGCAAGTCAGCTCCCGTGACAAACACCTATACAGAGGCGGCTGTCAGCGGCGAGGTAGTAATGGCCGGCAGAAATCCGTCGGTAAAGAACAAAGGTGATACTGCGGCATATGTGCGCATGACGATAGTCCCGGCTTTCTACGACGCGTCCAACAACATAGTCGCCGCACCAACCATCGCGATGCAGAATGCGTATCTTTCGTCAATTGATCTGAGCGGCACGAACTGGTTTTTCGCTTCTGACGGGTATTTCTATTACAAATATTCGGTCGGTCCGGGCAACTCAACCGACATAGTAACAATGCCGGCGTCTCCCGTTTCCGGGACATATACCTTTACCGCTCAGTATCATACGGAGCTTGTTCAGGCTCTGCCGTCAGATGCTGTCACCGAAGCATGGGGCGTTACCGTCATCGGCGGCGTCATCACAGGTTAAGGAGGCGAGAAAATGAAAATAAAAATCAAAGCTTTTCTCACCCCGCTCCTTGCCGTATGCCTTGCCGTAATTCTATCGGCAGGTGTATTCGCGGCGACTTCGTCCGTGATCTATGCGGGTCAGGCTGACAAATTTGTCTTTGCTCCCGAAAACGGAGATCTGTTTCAAAGCTTCAAGGGCGTAATGCCGGGTGACACTCTCACACAGCAGATCAGGGTCGAAAATAAGGCTTCAAACAACGTCAAGGTAAAAATATTTCTTCGCGCCGAAGCTGTCGACGAAGTGTACCGCGACTTTCTCGGAAAGCTAACACTGACGGTCGCCGAGGGTGATACAGATATCTTCAGCGCACCTGCAAGTGAAGCATCGGGACTTGTAAACGACACGCTTCTCTGCACGCTTTATTCCGGCGGCAAGACTGAGCTTGACGTGACGCTCAAAATGCCGGAAACACTGTCTGACGCGTTTCAGAACGCCGAAGGTAAAATAAGCTGGGTATTCACCGTTGAAGAGCTTCCGATTGAGGACAGCGATCCGACACCGAAAACCGGCGACAGCATGATGCTTTACGTCGCGTTCATCGCGACATCCGTATGCTGCATGGGTACTGCGGCTGCTGTCATCTCAAAAAAGCGCAGAAGCGAGCGCTGAATAACCCGATAATAACTCGCCCCGCATCCGTACACTTACTGATGCGGGGCGGAAGTCTTTCCGATTGCGGAGCAGGATGATGAAATTTTCTTTTTATATAAATTCCAAAGCTGATAAAACACCGCTGCACTGCACGATAATCGCTGCGGACAGACCACAGTTTTTACTTCAGATAATACACGGCATGGGCGAGCATTCCGGAAGGTACTTCCCTTTCATGGATCGGATGGCAGCACTCGGCGCCGCGTGCATTATCCACGATCAGCGCGGTCACGGTAAAAGCCTGATCGACGGAAAGTACGGCTGGTGCGGCGTTGACGGCAAACGTGCAGTCATCAGTGACGCACTGACTGTCAGCCGCGCCGCGTCGCTGATTTATCCCGAGCTTGAAAAAGTCGTTCTCGGTCACAGCATGGGTTCGCTTGTGGCAAGACTTCTCGCCGCCGCTCATGATGACGAAATTTCTGGACTGATACTGACAGGCTCTCCATCACGCCGCAGGATATCATCACTTGCTGCTGCGTGGATTTATTTATGGGAGGTATTCGCGGGCGACGACTTTACACCGAAGCGTTTCAACGCTTTCTCTGATACTATCGCCAACCGCTCTTTTGATAAGTGCGAGGGTGATTTTAGCTGGATAAGCTCGGATGAAAACGTAAGAAAGGCATTTATTGCCGATCCCGCGTGCGCACGTCCGTATACGCTTGAAGGATTCCGCACGCTGTTTCTTTTGATGCGCGATACCTACCGTCCGACAGTATGGAATATACGGAACAAAAGTATGCCGATTCTCTTCGTCTCAGGTGCGGATGATCCGATTGCGCGAGGCAGAAAAAGCTTCAATGATTCTGTGAATTTTATGCGCGACATCGGTTACGCAGATGTGCGCGGGATATTTCACGAAGGTATGCGTCATGAGGTGCTCAACGACATCGGTCACGAAGCGGTCGAATCGGAAATAGTGGATTTTATCTATAACATTGAAAAATCAAGGAAATCGGGAAATTACCCTTGTAATCTGCATAAATTTGTGGTATAATTATTTGCATTGAGCCGGTGTGATGGAATTGGCAGACGTGCTGGACT
>CAZMRH010000098.1:0-6860 GCA_964568705.1 uncultured Lachnospiraceae bacterium | reverse complement strand
CGCGCAGGCGGTTTTACGAATGGCGGACTTAATTTTGACGCGAAATCACGCCGTCCGTCGGATACTCCCGAGGATCTCGCGTACTCGTTTATCGCGGGCATGGACTCATTCGCACTCGGATTGCGTATCGCCGCGAAAATTATCACGGACGGACGTATCGACGCATTCGTGAAGGAGCGCTACGCAAGCTATAATACGGGCATCGGCAAGAGAATAGCCGACGGTGTGGCGACGATAAATGAGCTTGAAAAATACGCGCTTGAGATGGGCGAGATCACGACAAACCTGAGCGGCAGGCAGGAGTATCTCGAAAGCGTCGTGAACTCGCTGATGTTTGGTGAATGATCATGACGTACGGGGAAGCAAAGAGCAGAGCGAGGGCGATAGTCGGGGAGATGACAGCCGAGGAAGCGGCATCACAGCTACTCTACAACTCACCCGCGATAGACCGTCTCGGAATCCGCGAGTATAACTGGTGGAACGAGGCGCTGCACGGAGTAGCGCGTGCGGGAACGGCGACAGTCTTTCCGCAGGCGATAGGCATGGCGGCGACGTTTGATCCGGCGCTTGTCGGAAAAGTCGCGGAGGCGATATCGACTGAGGGACGTGCCAAGTACAGCGAAAGCATAAAGCGCGGCGACCGCGATATTTATAAAGGGCTGACGTACTGGTCGCCGAACATAAACATTTTCCGCGATCCGAGATGGGGACGAGGTCAGGAGACGTACGGCGAGGATCCGTTTCTCACATCCGAGATGGGCGCGTCGTTCATACGCGGCATACAGGGCGACGGAGAATTCCTTCGTGCGGCGGCGTGTGCGAAGCATTTTGCCGTACACAGCGGACCCGAGAAGCTGCGCCATGAGTTTGACGCGAAGATAAGCATAAAAGATTTATATGAAACGTATCTTCCCGCATTTGAGACGGCGGTGAAGCGCGCGGGTGTGGTCGGCGTGATGGGCGCGTACAACAGCGTGAACGGCGAGCCGTGCTGCGTAAATAAATTACTGCACGATATTCTCCGCGATGACTGGGGATTTGACGGATACTTCGTGTCGGACTGCGGTGCGCTTGCCGATATCGCGGAAGGGCATCACTTTACGGAAAACGATACCGAAAGCGCCGCGGCCGCGCTGAAGAATGAGTGCGATCTCAACTGCGGCTGGGTGTACGATAAGCTTCTTGACGCGTATGAAGCCGACCTTGTGACTGAGGATGAAATAAAAAACGCGGCGGTGCGCGTATTCGCGATACGCGTGCTGCTCGGCGAATATGAGGAAAAGAGTCCGTTTCCCGAAATTACTTACGACAGGCTCGACTGTGCGGCACATAGCGGACTGAACCTGACTGCGGCACGCGAGAGCATGGTACTTCTGAAAAATGAGAACGGCATCCTTCCGCTTGATAAAAACAAGGTAAAGACCATTGCGGTAGTCGGTGCGAATGTGCAGTCGAGACTTGCGCTTGAGGGCAATTATAACGGTCACGCGTCCGAATACATCACCGTTGCCGACGGTGTGCGCCGCATCTTCGATAAATCGACCGTGCGCGTGGAGAAAGGCTCAAACCTTTACCACGAAAAGCTCAACGACTTCCAAGGCTTCGGAAATATGATAAGCGCGGGAGTCGCTGCGGCAGCTTCATCCGACGTGACGATTCTGTGCGTCGGGCTTGATAGGACGATCGAGGGTGAGGAATGCTCCATCAACGCCGATTACAGCGACAGCGGCGATAAGCGGAACCTGTATCTTCCGGAAACACAGAGGAAGCTTGCCGAGGCGGTATGTGACACGTCGGCTAACGTGATTGTCGTGATCATGGCGGGAAGTGCGATCGACCTCGGCGATAAGGTGACAGCACACGCGAAAGCGATAATTGCCGCGTGGTATCCGGGTGCGCTCGGCGGACTTGCGGTCGCTTCACTCATCGCGGGTGAGTATTCACCGGGAGGCAGACTGCCGGTCACGTTTTACCGGGGCGATGCGGCACTTCCGGACTTCACCGATTATTCGATGAAGGGACGCACATACCGCTATCTGACCGAAGCGCCGCGTTATCCATTCGGCTTCGGCCTCGGATACACTTCATTCAGAGTGTCGTCGCCGTCGGTGATAGAGACGGAGAGCGGAGTGCGTATGACGGTGACTGTCACGAACGATTCACGGTATTCGGGAAGCGAACCGGTGCAAGTGTACGCGAAATTCAACGATTCACGATACAGCACACCGAATTATCAGCTGTGCGCGGTAAAACGTGTCTGGCTTTTAGCGGGTGAAACGACGGAAATTACACTTGATACAGACAAATACTGGCTGTGCGCGGTAAGCGACACGGGTGAGCGTGTAAAGCCGGACGGCAAAGTCACGCTGTACGCGGGATTTCATCAGCCGGATGGGCTGAGCACAAAGCTGAGCGGCACCGGATGCGTGTCCGTGAGCCTTTCAGACTGATATAAGGGAGATTAGCATGAAATACTTACTCGGGACAGACATAGGAACCTCGGGAACAAAAACCGTTTTATTTGACGAATGCGGCAGAACGGTTGCCGAAGCCGTGAAGGAATATCCGCTGTATCAGCCGAAGAACGGCTGGGCGGAGCAGGATCCGGATGACTGGTGGAGCGCTGTTATCTCGACCGTGTCCCGTGTTGTGAGCGAGAGCGGTGTCAATCCGTCCGATATCGCGGGAGTCGGTATGTCCGGACAGATGCACGGTCTTGTCATGCTTGACAGAAACGGTACCGTACTGCGCCGCTCGATCATATGGTGCGATCAGCGCACGGAGAAGGAATGCCGTGAGCTTGAACGCGCGGTCGGCAAGGAGAGACTTGTCAAAATCACCGCAAACCCGGCGATGACGGGCTTTACCGCGTCAAAGATACTGTGGGTGCGCAATAATGAGCCGGAGATATACAAGCGCTGTGTGCATTTTCTTCTCCCGAAGGATTACATCCGCTATAAGCTGACCGGCGAGTTCGCGACTGACGTGTCGGACGCGGGCGGGATGCAGCTTCTCGACGTGGCAAAACGCGCGTGGTCGCTTGATGTGATAAACGCACTTGATATCGACAAGGATTTCTTCGCAAAGGTGTACGAATCACCCGAAATTACCGGATGCGTGACCGATGAAGCGGCGCGCCTCACAGGGCTTCGCGCGGGAACACCTGTAGTCGGCGGTGCGGGTGATAACGCGGCGGCGGCAGTCGGCATGGGAGTGGTGCGTGACGGCATGGGCTTCACCACGATCGGCACGAGCGGAGTTGTGTTCGCGCATACGTCGGAGATGCACAGCGATCCGGCGGGACGCATCCACACACTCTGCGCGGCGGTACCGGGTGAGTGGCACGTCATGGGCGTGACGCAGGCGGCGGGACTGTCGCTGAAGTGGTTCAAAGATCAGTTTTACGCATCGGAAGCGGAGGCGTCGAAGAAGTCGGGCAGGAGCATATACGCGGAGCTTGACAAGATAGCTGAAAAAGTACCGGCTGGCGCAAACGGACTTTACTACCTGCCGTATCTTATGGGTGAGAGAACGCCGCACCTTGATGCGAGGGCGCGCGGTGCGTTCGTCGGACTGTCGGCGGTACACACAAGAGCAGATATGCTCAGGAGTGTCATGGAGGGCGTGACACATTCGCTCAGAGACTGCCTTGATATATTCGTGGACGCGGGCGTGAAGGTTGATACGATGCTCGCGTGCGGAGGCGGCGCATCAAGCGGACTGTGGCGTCAGATGCTTGCCGACATGTTTGAGTGTGATGTGGTAAGCACTGAGACATCGGGCGGCGCGGCACTGGGAGCTGCGATACTCGCGGGAGTGGGCGCGGGAGTGTATAAGTCGGTAGCCGACGGCTGTGATACTGTGGCGGCAGAATGTACGGTGACGCATCCGGATTCTGCAAACACTGCGGTATACAGGAAAGCTCACGTAAAGTACGATTCGCTTTATCCGAACCTCAGGAATTTCTACAATTTGCTGTAAATTCAAACACTTAATAACGAAAAACATCATGCCGTCTTGTACATTATTGTATAAGACGGCAAAAAATGTAAATTATTAACCAAAAAACCTGAAAAAATGTGAAAAATCATGTTGCATAATTACAAACATCATGTTATAATAACGTGACAAACATTGTTAGTCTGCTAAAGTGATACAAGACTGACATTCCGATTTGAGCTTGATGAACCGTTTAAGCTCTGTGACCTGAGAGGGGGACTGTAATGGGAAGCATCGCTGAGAAGACAGTAAGAGACGACATTGCGTCAGTTGACCACAGAAAAGTGATACTTGTCGTCGACGATATCGAAGCAGACCTGCTTCTTTTTGAAAAAGTATTTGCAGACAATTATTCAATGATTAAAGCGCTGGGCGCAAGTCAGGCGATTAAAATACTGCGAGAGTGCAGCGATATTTCCGCTGTTGTGATCGACCTTGTTATGTCGGATACCGAAGGAATTGCGTTACTCCGTATGATGAAGGCGGATAAACGCCTCTCACAGATCCCGGCTATAGTCGTGACCGCGAGTGAGGATGAGGAAAGCCAGATAAAAGCGATCGAGAACGGCGCATATGACATTATCGGCAAGCCCTTCGGCGCAAAGATACTGCTTCACCGGGTAGACAGTATCCTTAAGCGGCGTGAGGTTGACCATCATTACGGGGAGAATAAGATTTTCTCCGAAATAATCCGAGAAGCGGATATCGACGATAAAACGGGCATCTCGAATAAGCAGGCGTTCCTCCGTAAGACGCGCGTGATGCTTGACAACAATCCCGATAAGAAATACGTGCTTTTCCGCTGGGATGTCGACCACTTCAAGGTCCTTAACGAAATCTTCGGAGTAGAGGGCGGCGACAAATATCTGCGCACCATCGGTTTTGAATATCGCAGGAGAGCAAATCCCGCACTCATGACATACGCTCACTTCAGCGCCGACCATTTTGTCACCTGCATGGAATACGACGCATTTATACGTCATAACGTGTCCGGCTGTATCTACGATTTCTCCGCTGGAATGGGAACTGATTTTGAATTCATCGCCCGCATGGGTGTGTATGTGATAGATGACAAGAGCATCGACGTTACGCTGATGTGCGACCGCGCGAAGCTTGCGCTTATGTCGATAAAGAACAGCTACGCCGTGCGTGTGGCGTATTACGACGACTCAATGCGCGCCGCACTGATTGAGGAGCAGTCGCTGATAAACGACGTGAAAACTGCGCTTGCCGAGAATCAGTTTCTGATTTATTTTCAGCCGCAGTATAATTATTCCAAAGGTGAATTATACGGTATAGAAGCGCTTGCCAGGTGGAATCATCCCAAGAAAGGGATGATAATGCCGGCGGACTTCATACCGTTGTTCGAAAGCAACGGCTTTATCAGCCAGCTTGACCAATACATCTGGGACAAAACATGCGCGTTGATACGAGGCTGGATCGACCGCGGTTTCCATATGGTACCGGTATCGGTCAACATTTCACGCAAGGATCTGTATAATACAAAACTGTGTGATATTTTCAGCGAGCTTTTGAAGAAGTATAAACTCGACGCGTCGATGATACGTCTTGAGATAACGGAATCGGCGTACATGGATAATCCCGAGCAGCTCATCAGGGTTACTGAGCAACTGCATGAAATGGGTTTCTGCGTACAGATGGACGACTTCGGAAGCGGTTACTCATCGCTCAATTCGCTCAAGGATGTACCGGTGGATGCACTCAAGCTCGACCTGAAATTTCTCGACGGAGTGAAGACTGACGACCGCAGCGGGCGCATAATCTGCTCGATAGTGCGTATGGCAAGCTGGATAAACCTGCCGGTCATTGCCGAAGGAGTCGAGAAAAAAGCGCAAGCGGATTATCTGAAAAGTATCGGCTGCGTGTACATGCAGGGTTACTATTTCAATAAGCCGATGCTGCCGGAGGACATAGAAAATCTACTCGGAAAACGCGGCGGAAAGCCTGTGAAAGAGGACGAGTCTCAAGTAAATATCGAGGGCTCGGCGGACTTTCTCAACGCATCTACTCAGGCGACGCTGCTCTTTAACAGCTTCGTGGGCGGCGCGCAGATAATCGAGTATGACGGGGATAAGGTTGAATCAATCAGAGCCAACGATCATTATTATGACGTAATAGGCACGACGAGGGAAGCGTATGCCGATAAGCAGCTCAATCTGCTCAAATGTTTTTATCCCGATTCGAAGGAAACCTTTATCAATACACTCAAAAGCGCGGCGGAAAGCGGCGAGGAAAGACAGTGCAAGCTGAGATCACTCCCTCTCTCCGACAGCGGGTGTGACATTTGGACGTTCAACCGGATCCGCTTTCTCGCAAGGAGCGGGGAGCGCTACATATATTACATGCTGGTTGAAAATATCACGGAGCGCGTCGATCTCGAACAGATGCGCGTGCGTCTTACCGATATCATAAGAAATGTGCCGGCGGGAATTGTAATATACGAACTTGCGGAAAAAATAAAGACAGAGTATATCAGCGACGGAGTATGCAGAATGTATAAATATACTCCCGAGGAAATGCGCGAAGAATTTAACCGCGGTATTCTGTCGATGGTACATCCCGACGACAGGGAACGCGTGAGCAAAATGGCGAATACGGCGATGCACGACATGCAGCAGTTCAGCGGACAGTACAGGGTCAGACGAAGCGACGGTGAATATATACTTGTCAATATTATCGGAAATCCGTCAATCGGGACGGACGGCGTGTTGCGGTTTTACTGTGTGCTCACGGATGTCAGCGTTCAGAGCGGAGTGTAAAAACGCATAATACGGAAAGTAGGGAAATGATGTGCCCCCAGTCAAGTAGACAGACGAAAAAACAAAAAGAATTAGTTGGTT
>CAZMRH010000097.1:3322-6890 GCA_964568705.1 uncultured Lachnospiraceae bacterium | reverse complement strand
CGCAGGTATCTTTATCGTTTCGATAAACACCGGCGCATATATGGCCGAAATCGTGCGCGGCGGCATCATTTCCGTCGACCGCGGTCAGCTTGAGGGCGCGTATTCGGTGGGCATGACACACTGGCAAGCGATGGTGCAGGTCGTAATACCGCAGGTACTGCGCAATATACTGCCGTCCATCAGCAACGAGTTTGTCATCAACATCAAGGATACGTCGGTACTGAACGTGATCGGCGTGACCGAGCTTTACTACATGGCGGGCGTTATCAAAAGAATAAACCTGCAGACCTTCCAGGTGTATACCGTCGTATGTGTTCTGTACTTTATCCTCACGTTCACCGTGACGCGGCTGCTCCGTCTTGCCGAGAAAAAGCTTGAAGGCTCGTCCTCATATACCGTGTGCGCCTCGCAGTCAAATGCCGACGCGGAAATACATATCAAGGAGGCATAAGACAATGGAAGAAATACTGAAGCTGAGCCACCTTGAGAAATACTTCGGTGCAAATCTTGTGCTGAAGGATATAAACTTTTCCGTAGCCAAGGGAGAAGTGATAAGCGTTATCGGCTCGTCCGGTTCGGGAAAGAGCACGATGCTGCGCTGCATCAATCTCCTTGAGGAAGCGACGGGCGGAGAAATTATATTCGAGGGCAGAAACATTTTCAATAAGGAAATGAATGTTTCCGAGTATCGTTCAAAGGTCGGAATGGTGTTCCAGCAGTTCAATCTGTTCAACAACATGACGGCGCTTGCAAACTGCGTCAAGCCACAGATGACGGTGCTGAAGCGCCCCAAAGCGGAAGCGACGAAGATCGCGATGGAGTATCTTGAGAAGGTCGGCATGGCGGCTTATATCAACGCGCGTCCGGCCCAGCTCTCGGGCGGACAAAAGCAGCGGATTGCCATAGCGCGCTCCCTTGCGATGAGTCCCGATATCCTTTTGTTTGACGAGCCGACAAGCGCACTTGATCCCGAGATGGTCGGTGAGGTGCTTGAAGTAATGAAGCAGCTTGCCGGAACGGGTCTTACGATGGTCGTCGTAACGCATGAAATGGGATTCGCACGCGACGTATCAAGCAGAGTCGTCTTTATGGACGGCGGCGTGATACTTGAGGATTCAACGCCTGAGGAGATATTCGAGAATCCGAAGATGCCGAGGACTCGTGAATTCCTGTCCCGCTACCTCGCGAAATAATCTGTCAATATAACTTACGGCAGAGCCGCGTACCTTTCGGTACTTGCGGCTCTGCTTTTATATTCAGATGAGCATCGGCGCGGTGAACAGCATCTTGCGCAGCGCTGCATATATCGAAAAGTATTTCTCGCACGGCAGCGGATTTGTGCCAAGTCCGCATTCTATCGTGAACGACGGTCGCATCATCTCACGTATGTACCAGTCGGTCAGCCCGCCGTATGCCGCCATTCCCTCGGGTATGCGAAGCGCGTAACCGCTCATCCGCTCAAGCAGCCGTCCTATCGACTTTGCCTTCGGCGGAACGACATCTCCCGATGAATAAAATATCTCCTCGCCCTGCGAATGGAACGTCATTATCATCTGCACCGATGAATCGAAACGCAGGAGTGAACAGAGTGCTGCGACCTCGGGCTCACTCTCTGGCTGAGTACCGCTGTACCGTGTCGCACAACCGCCGGTGATGCCTGCTTTTTTCTCGAGCTTTTTATACTCGGCAAATCCCGCGTTGTAGTTATGATTGAGGTCAACGCCGCGTGCGTTCGCCTGCCAGTGCGAGAAGTCGCCGTCGCTCATCGACATGAGCCTCGCCCGAAGCGGGCAGTCGTCAGGTATACCGTGCTGCTGTATGTCCACACCGTCGCAGTTGAGCATCGGTATTATAGCGATGCGCCGCGCAGCAAAAAGATAGCGTATATTTATGTCAAAGAGCCGCCGCCCGCTGAGATAGCACTCGCAGTATTCGTTGATGAAGCGTAGGAGAAGTATCGTCGTTATCCACTCCATGCCGTGATGTGCGCCGACGTACAGCACACTTTTCTCCGCACCCTTGTCACCCAGTGTCACCATCGGTATAGACTTACCGAGCACAGTATCGCCTATGTATGACAGTGTCATGAAATCGTAGCGGCTGGAAAATATATCGAGATAGCGCTTCATAAGCGCATAATCCGTTCGATATCCGTAATCAAGTATACGTTTGTCCGCGTCGGGAATTGTAATGTTTGTTTTATTTTCTGACTTATCCAACAGCCTCACCTCTGTAAATATGATTACCACATTATATGAACGCGGAGACCGGTTGATGCAAATAAGGCTTACTTCCCCATATTTCTTCACCTATCACTTGATTTTATGCGGTGCCTTTAGTATAATGAACGTATACCGCATGGTTATGTAATTATATTTCGGAGGAATTATGAAATACGGATATTTTGACGACAGCGCACGCGAATATGTGATTACCCGCCCCGACACGCCTTACCCGTGGATAAACTATCTCGGAAGCGAGGACTTCTTCTCGCTTATCTCAAACACTTCCGGCGGATACTGCTTCTACAAGGACGCACGTATGCTCCGCCTTACCCGATACAGGTACAATAATACGCCGACTGACGCGGGCGGCCGCTATTTCTACATTAACGACGGCGGCAAGGTATGGACTCCGGGCTGGATGCCCGTCAAGACACCGTTTGATAAATACGAGTGCCGTCACGGCCTCGGCTACTCGGTTATTACATCGTCGGTAAGCGGTGTGACCTGCGAGCAGACTTCGCTTGTGCCGCTGGGTGTGACCGCCGAGGTGCATCGTGTACGTCTCACGAACAATACCGACAGCGTAAAGTCACTCAAGCTCTTTTCTTTCGTCGAGTTCTGCCTGTGGAACGCATGGGACGACATAACGAACTTCCAGCGCAATTATTCGACAGGTGAAGTCGAGGTAATCGGCAGCACGATCTATCACAAGACGGAGTACCGCGAAAGACGCAATCACTACGCCGTATTCTCGGTCAACGCCGATATCTCGGGCTTTGATACCGACCGTGAGACATTCATCGGGCTCTACAACGGCTTCGATCATCCCGATGTGGTGTTTGACGGCAAGTGCCGGGGTTCGATGGCAAGCGGATGGGCGCCGATCGGCTCGCACTGCATAGACGTAACGCTTGAACCGGGTGAGAGCCGCAGCTATATATTCGTACTCGGCTACTGCGAGAATCCCAAGGACGACAAGTGGGAATCTCTTGGCGTTATAAACAAGAAACCCGCGAACGAGCTTCTATCGAAGTTTCAGAACGACAGTCAGGTAGACGAGGCACTAACTTCCCTTCACAATTACTGGGACAAGCTTCTATCGACGTACAGCGTAAAGTCGGGCGACGAAAAGCTCGACCGCATGGTCAACACATGGAACCAGTATCAGTGCATGGTCACGTTCAACATGTCTCGCTCGGCGTCGTATTTTGAATCGGGCATCGGACGCGGTATGGGCTTCCGCGATTCAAATCAGGATCTGCTCGGCTTTGTGCATCTGATACCCGAGCGCGCACGCGAGAGGATTATCGACATCGCGTCGACTCAGTTGGAGGACGGCAGCG
>CAZMRH010000097.1:0-3312 GCA_964568705.1 uncultured Lachnospiraceae bacterium | reverse complement strand
ACGAAAAAAGGCAACAACGATATCGGAAGTGGCTTCAACGATGATCCGCTGTGGCTGATTTTCGGTGTTGCGGCGTATATCAAGGAAACAGGCGACTGGAGTATCCTTTCAGAGGACGTGCCGTTCGACAATAAAGAAAGCAATTCGGCGACGCTCATGAAGCATCTTAAACGCAGCTTCAATCACGTCACCGACAATCTCGGACCTCACGGACTTCCGCTCATCGGCCGCGCCGACTGGAACGACTGCCTGAACCTCAACTGCTTCTCCGAAACACCTGGTGAGCCCTTCCAGACTACAGCAAACTTTGAGTCGGGTGTTGCCGAGAGCGTATTTATCGCAGGAATGTTCGTCGCGGTCGCACCGGACTTTATCTACATGTGCGAAAAGTTCGGACTTACTGATGACTCGGCATCGGCTGAAAGTGCGCGTGCCGCTATGTACGATGCGGTTCTTCGCGACGGCTGGGACGGTGATTGGTTCATTCGCGCGTACGACGCGTACAGCCACAAGGTCGGAAGCGATGAGTGCGACGAAGGCAAGATATTCATCGAGCCGCAGGGCTTCTGCGTGATGGCGGGCATCGGCGTCGATGAAGGGCTTGCGGTGCGTGCGCTTGATTCGGTAAAGGAGCGGCTTGACACGAAGTACGGCATAGTACTAAATCAGCCGCCGTACACGCGTTATCACGTGGAGCTTGGCGAAATCTCGTCATATCCGCCGGGGTACAAGGAAAATGCGGGTATCTTCTGCCACAACAATCCGTGGATCTCGATTGCAGAGACAGTTGTCGGACGCGGCGATCGTGCGTTTGAGGTATACCGCAAGACATGTCCCGCGTATCTTGAAGATATTAGTGAAATACACCGCACAGAGCCGTATGTGTACTCGCAGATGATCGCCGGATGCGACGCGGCACACTTCGGTGAGGCAAAGAACTCATGGCTGACCGGTACTGCCGCGTGGACGTTCTACAACGTTTCACGCTACATCCTCGGCATCATGCCCGAATATGAGGGACTGCGCATCAATCCGTGCATCCCGTCCACACTTTGCGAATTCACCGTAACGCGAAGCTTTCGCGGCAACACCTTTATCATACACGTTGACAACAGCGCAGGCGTTTGCAAAGGTGTAAAAAGCATCACTGCGGACGGTGTTCAGGTGAAGGATAACATACTTATCCCATCAGGTGACGGAAGTGAAATCAAGGTCGAGGTTAAGCTTGGCTGACTAAGGTAAATTTATAGTCGGCAAAAGAAAGGATATGGGTGACGAGGCTGCGTTTTGACGGTATGAAATGCGTGCTTCCTGCGTCGCACTTGGGCAAAATGAAACGTACAAAACTAAGCGACAGAGTACTCCCGCCTTATTCAAGGGCCGAGGAGATAATGAACATGGTGACACACATCGTCGGCGGCGGTCTGGGTGTCGCTGCCTGCGCACTGTGCGTAGTATTCGCCGCACTCCATCATGACGCATACGCTGTGGTCGGCAGCGCGATATTCGGCGGCACCATGATACTTCTCTACACAATGTCAAGTATATATCACGGGCTATCTCCCGAGAAGCTCGCGAAAAAGGTGTTTCAGGTCATCGACCACTGCTCGATATTCCTGCTTATCGCAGGGACATACACTCCCCTCACCCTTGTGACACTGCGTGAAAAAAATACAGCGCTCGGCTGGACGATATTCGGAATCGTATGGGGAGCGGCGGCACTCGGCATCGCGCTCAACGGCATCGACCTTAAAAAATTCAGCAAATTTTCTATGATATGCTACCTTGCGATGGGATGGGTAATAGTCATCACGGCAAAGTATCTGCCGGAGCTGCTCGGTACTGGCGGACTTGTTTTTCTCATCACGGGCGGTGTGGCATATACATTTGGAGCTGTGCTGTACATCATCGGCAAAAAGAAAAAAGTGCCGTTCATTCACTCCGTTTTCCACATATTCGTGGTCATCGGAAGTATACTGCACTTTTTCCTGATTCTGTTTTATGTTATCTGACTTCCCTACTCTACAAGCTCAAAGTCCTCGGCACCGTGCTTGCAGATTGGACAAATGAAGTCCGGCGGAAGTTCGTCACCCTCGTATACATAGCCGCATATCTTGCAGACATACTTCTTTTTCGCAGTCGGCTCTTTAGACGTTTCCGGCTTCGGCTTGATGTTCGACAGATAGTATTCGTAGGTCGCTGTGGGCTTATCAGAGAGTACTGCCGCTTCATTTACCTCACCGATGAACAGTGTATGAGTACCGAGGTCCAAGGTTGATATGACCTTCGCCGAGATAAACGCGTTTGTGTTTTCTTTGATATATACGATACCGTCAGCACTCCGCGCGGTATCGCTTCGCCCCGCGAACTTATTTTTATCGCGGCCGCTGACGAAGCCGAAATCCTGAAACAGGCTGAACGGCGCATCAGTCGATATGACGGACACGGCGAATGCTCCCGTTCTCAGTATCATATCATGCGTGAAGTTCATTTTGTTGACTGTAACGGATATGCGCTTCGGCGAATCCGTTACCTGTACTGTCGTGTTGATGATGCACGCGTTGTCGAAGTCGCCGTCGCGCGCGGACAGAACGTACAGCCCGTAGCTCAGCTTGAACATCGCGGTGTTATCGATTTTTGTCATGGTATCTGCATTCATTAAGTCACCCCTCGTCCTCCGGCATCGTGATACTATGGTGCCGGACTTTTTTAATGAGCGGAAAGTATCTCCGCTTCCCTGTTTTGACTCATTATCTCCAGATAGTATGCCGTGTATTCGCGTTCAAAGTGGTAGCCGAGTTTTTCGGCAAGCGAGACTGACGCACGTGATATCGCGTCCCAGCTCGGATAAAGCTTCCGGCGTGTACATTCGATAATCAGTGCCGCGCCGCAGATCTTCGCAAGCCCCATTCTCTGGTGATCCTCGCGCGTATCGATCTCAACTTCGATTCCGCCCGGAAACGCGGTATACGATGATGCGCCCGCGACGATCTCGTCGCCTTCAAGTACGACTACTCCCGCCGCAATTTTGTCAAACTCCTCAAAGCTGTCGTAGTGACAGCAGAATTCCTGCGACCACTTCTCTCCCATCACGCGCCCGTACAGCTCACGGTCGATGGTTTTCAGCGTATATTTTTCAGGTAAAGTCGATACTATTTTTTCAAGTGCCGGAATATCGAATATTCCCGGCTCTTTTTTTATCGCATACCTCATCTCGCGTACCGCATGTTCGCCGTACGCCTCCTCGATTGCTTCGCACCACGTCTCATTTTTCGGAATAATGAGCATTGCGGGATTTGAAAAATCCGAAGG
>CAZMRH010000096.1:4959-7003 GCA_964568705.1 uncultured Lachnospiraceae bacterium | reverse complement strand
TACTTTCGCGAGTTTCAGCCTCCATGTCGCACTCTGTAACCTGACGTATTATGTTGTCGGCGTTCGCGTAAATTCTAACGATTTCGTCCGTCACTCCGTCGGTTGACTTTTCGTACGCGTCGGAGATGCCCGCCAATGATGACGCGACAGAGTAAAGGCGGAAATCCCTTGCACATCTGTCGCGTTTTGCTTCCGACTCCGCCGAATATAAAATGTACAGTGCCATCAATACGATGACGGCGACAAGCAGGAATATCGTGACAGCCGATAATCCCGCGCGGCGATTTTTTATCATATGTTTATTCGTGCCGGCAAGCAATATTATTATCTGCTTTTTTTTTTGATAGTAAGCACAGTTCAGTTCGGTATTTTTTTCAGCAAATGTAAAATGAATCACTATATTAAAAACGATTTTCTATTTACATTGACAAAAATATCTGCTATAATATGATTGGAAAAAATTATTTTCGGAGCGGCGATGAAAAAATTATTCGGTTCACTTTCGGGAAACAGTAGACTTAAGTTAACTCTGGCACGCGACACGATGTCAGGGCGGCTTTCTCATGCTTACATTCTCGAGGGTTCCGACGGTTCGGGACGGCACACCGCCGTACTGCTTACCGCCGCCGCGATGTCATGCGAACACCGTGACGACACGGACTCACCGCTTCCCTGTATGACGTGCACTGCGTGCCGCAAGGTACTTGACGGCTACTGTCCCGACATAGTTTATGTCAGGCGCGGCGATGAAGCGTCGATCGGAGTTGATGTCATACGCGAGATGAAAAAAACGCTTGCTTATCCGCCGCATGAGCTTGAACGTGTCATCTACATTATAGAGGAGGGAGACCTCCTGACCACGGAAGCACAGAACGCTCTTCTGCTCTCCATTGAAGACCCGCCGGCACATGTCATGTTCTTTATATTGGTAAACAACAAACATTCACTGCTTGAGACAATACTCAGCCGCGCTCCCGTAATTCCGATGCAGCGCTTCACTCCCGATGCACTTTCCGGAATGGTCAGGAAAACGCCGGATGGCTCAAGGCTGTATTCATCCGACAATGCTCGATTCAATGAAATAATGACTTGTGCGGGTGCGTCATTCGGTAAGGCGCTGAAACTTATCCGTGATACCTCAGGCGAGACCGACAAGCTGCTTGAAACGCGTCACAGCGCAGTATCGCTTATCGAAGCCGTGATAATGCCCGATTCGGCCGAAGCCGCCGATATCGCGCTGACGCTACCGTCATCATCGACCGCTGCCGACCGCCGCAAGTGCACCGACATAATCCTTTATGCACAATATGCCCTGCGTGATTTACTTGCGGTCAAAAACGGAAGCCCGTCGCTCTGCTTCTTTTCATCGGCAGAGGATGCGCAAAAGCTTGCATCACGATTTTCCGTTAAGAAAATCTCCTTGCTGTATGACAGGCTGTGCGAGTTGTCAGACGAGCTTGAACGGAGCCTGTCACCTGCCGCGGCATTCGCATCTCTGATTTTTTCCGAAAAATATTAACAGGTACGAAAGGACGGCATAACGCCGGTATATATAAAATGAGTGATAACATCAATATTGACGAAATACTGAAGGAAGTCCACGAAACGCTTGAGGAGGACCGCCACACATACGATCCCGAAGCACCTGTCGAGGTTATAGGCGTCCGCTTCAAAGACGCAGGTAAGGTCTACTATTTTGCACCGAACGGCATCAAAACAACAACAGGCGCTCCGGTAATAGTAAAAACCGCGCGCGGAGTTGAATTCGGTATCGCAGCTGGCTCAAACCAGATAGTACCCGCGAAGGACATCGTTCAGCCGCTTCGCGAGGCGATTAGACTTGCTGACGAGGACGACGTCAACCGCTATGAGTCAAACAAACGTCTTGAAAAGGATGCGATGGCGGTTTGTCAGGAGAAGATACTCAAACACGGTCTTGAGATGAAGCTCATCGAAGCTGAATACACCTTCGACAACAGCAAGCTCATCTTTTACTTCTCAGCTGAGGGCAGAATTGATTTCCGTGAGCTTGTGCGCGACCTTG
>CAZMRH010000096.1:0-4949 GCA_964568705.1 uncultured Lachnospiraceae bacterium | reverse complement strand
CGGAATTTTCCGGACACGTATCGAACTGCGTCAGATAGGCATACGCGATGAGGCAAAGATGCTCGGAGGAATCGGCGTATGCGGCAGACCGTTCTGCTGTTCGACCTTCCTTTCCGACTTCGTTCAGGTATCAATCAAGATGGCAAAGGAACAGAACATCTCCCTCAACAGCGCCAAGATCTCAGGCTCATGCGGCAGACTTATGTGCTGTTTACGCTACGAAAGTGATACCTATGAGCATGAGATACGCCTTACACCACCTGTCGGAAGTAAGGTAAAAACAGCCGACGGCACGGGTACGGTCATTGAAATGAGTCCGCTTGCGGGTACGGTAAGGGTGCTTCCCGACAAAGAGGGCGATCCGGTAAAAACGTATTCACGCGACAACGTGACAGTGATTTCGAGGGATTTTAGAAGAATGGCTGAAAATAATTCTGATGAGACTGCGGTTGAGGATGCGGACCAATCGTCCGATAGGTCGTTAAAACTGTCCGGTAAACCCTCGGGCAAGCAGTTCAGGCGAAATCAGCGCGGAAATGTCTTAAAGGGGGGCAAGCCGTCGGGAACTACAGCCGGCAAGCCTGTGATAAATCCCACAAATAACACATCTGACAAAAATTAATTTGAATTTTTTTGCCGAAAGCTATTCTCAAAACGATTATTATATGCTACAATATAAAAAAATTATGGAGGTTCTCAGATATGGCATACAAAATTTCCGATGAGTGCATTGCTTGCGGTGCTTGTGCCGGCGAATGCCCTGTAGGATGTATTTCCGAAGGCGACGGCAAGTACGTAATCAATGCTGACGAATGTCTCGAATGCGGCGCATGTGCAGGCGTTTGCCCTGTTGGTGCTCCCGCTGCCGAATAATTCGCTAAAAACATAAACCGTAAGGCGGAGCTGTAATTTTACGCTCCGCCTTACAGATTATAAGGTGCTATGAAAGACATTAAACTTTACGATAATGAGCGGCTTGACTACATCAACGAAGATTTGTCATTGATACAGCGGTGCGGCGGTCTTACTTTCGGCACTGATGCGTATCTGCTGTCAGCGTTTGCCGGAAAGTCAGACGGCATCGCTGTCGATCTTGGCAGCGGAACAGGCGTCGCCGCGCTTCTTTGTGCCGCGAGATGTCGCTTTCCGAAAATTTTTGCCGCCGAGGTTCAGCCCGAATACTACGACCTTATCCGCCGCAACGTCGTACTCAACGAGCTTGATGAGAGGGTTATACCACTTCTGTGCGATATTCGTCAGCTTACGGTCACAGATATCGGCGGCAGACATGCATCGGTCGTGATAAGCAATCCGCCGTACATGAAGGCAGCGGAGGGATTCAACTGCGCATCGGGGGAAAAGAATATCGCAAGACGTGAGCTGAACGGAGGTATCAGCGACTTTGCAGCCTGTGCCGCACGACTTCTTAAGCATGGCGGTTACTTTTATTCGGTATATCGTCCGGACAGGCTTGCAGACCTGATATTCGCGCTGAAGGAAAACTCGCTTGAGCCGAAGAAGCTCCTGACAGTTTATCCGGATTCCGACAGTGCGCCGTGTCTGGTACTTATAGAAGCGAAAAAGGGCGCATCATCTTCCCTGTCCGTCGCACCACCGCTGTTCATCTATAACAACGCGCGGGTGAAAGACAAAGTCTATACGCCGCAGTTTGCCGAAATATACGAAAACTGCTCAATGAAGCATATCTTCCCGAAAGGACGGTGAGAGCGTGAGTTATCCGAAAAAGCATATTTCAGATCATGAAAAAAATGTCATCGTGGATGGTACTCTGTACCTTGTCGCCACCCCTATCGGCAATCTCGCCGACTTGTCCGAGCGTGCGCTCAAGGTACTGACCGAAGTCGATTTTGTCGCCGCCGAGGACACACGTAATACGGGGCTGCTCCTATCGCGCTGCGGTATTCCGTCAAAGCCGATGATAAGCTATTACGAGCACAACAAGCGTCAGCGCGGTCAGATAATCGCCGACAAGCTGCTTGCCGGTGAGTCATGCGCACTCGTCAGCGATGCCGGAACTCCGGCGATAAGCGATCCGGGCGAGGATTTAGTGCGCCTATGCCATGAGCAAAACATCCCCGTATGCCCTATTCCCGGCTGCTGTGCCGCAATATCCGCACTTACGGTATCGGGACTTTCAACAGGTCGGTTTGCTTTCGAGGGTTTCATCACCACAGCGAAAAGCCTCAGACGTGATCGTCTGGTCGAACTGTCGTCGGAGGTTCGTACGATGATATTCTATGAAGCCCCGCACAAGCTGAAAGCCACGCTTGCCGATCTGTTCGAATACTTCGGCGACCGCAAGTTGACATTATGCCGTGAGCTGACGAAGCTCAACGAGGACATCTGCGTGACGACCATTGCCGATGCGGTCGCGATGTACGGTGAACGTGAACCGCGCGGCGAATATGTACTGGTAGTCGAGGGTGCAGCACCGAGAGTGCAGGAGGCCGATTATCCCGATTTGCCCGAGGAGCACGTCGCAATGCTTGAAGCGGACGGCATGGAACACATGAACGCGATAAAGGCGGCGGCTAAGGCTCGCGGCCTTTCAAAAGGTGATTTTTACAAATTGCTGCTTGATGACAAATCGTAGTATGCCTAATAAAATCCATGTAATTAAGAATATTTTTGTATTGACACTGGTCGAAATGTGTGTTATACTTTACAGGTCATTGGGATATAGTGTAACGGCAACACACGAGACTTTGACTCTTGTATTGCAGGTTCGAGCCCTGCTATCCCAGCCAGTAATAAAAACCCCCGTAATGCCTTGAATTATAAGGCACTACGGGGATTTTACTTTTGCATTACGGCGTGTATCATCTCCTATTATTCGCCATGTTATACCGCAAATAAGCGATTAAAGAGGTTATAAATAAGGGAGTAAACAAGGGAGTAAATCGATATTTACCTTTATTCCCCATTTGCTATATTACCTGCTTCTACTTCTGTTCCGTGTACGGCTTCTTGACCTTGACCGTGTACGGCTTCTCATTCTTGAGCTATAGACTTTAGACGGCATGAAAATTTATGGTAAAAAATACGTACCGATTAAAATCCACTTTACAGCAGTTGGAATCATTGATATTCCCGATGAAAAAGAAATCCTGCAAGTGATGGAAGAAATCCGCATGAAACCGCTGAAGACCGCTTGAACAAAGGAAAACGGTGCAACCCAAACAGGTTACACCGTATCCTACATAAGAACTGTCCTTTAGAGCACCGCCCTAACAAAGTGCTTTTTCTTTTAAATCAATATTTATTTTAAATTTTTCCTGTAATCTCCGCTTGTTTCTTTTGGCAAAAAGTTGACAGTACCGCATAATACGAACATTCGAGCATCGCACGAAGCGCATCGTCCGGTACATTCCCGTCAGCTTTCACTGAATTCCAGTGAACCTTATTCATGTAGTAGCCGGGAATCACGTCGGGATACTGTTCGCGCAGCGCCATACCGAGCGACGGTTCAAGCTTAAGAGTAATGTAGTACGGCTTGCCGCCCGCGTCAAGGCAGACAGCCGCGAACATCTTGTCCGCCAGCTTATAACGTATCCATCCCCAGTCGCTCTGAAAATCCTTTGTCACACCGTCTTTTGAAAGTAAATATTCGTCGATCCAGGCGTATCTCATATTTACCTCACAGCTTTGTTATCCTGTCAAACGCGTCGGCGTAATACTCTGCGATAAGTCTTGCACCCTTTTCCGTCGGATGTACTCCGTCCGCTGCCCATTCAGTCGGATCATCATGTATAATCGCCTTTGCAAACAGTCCGTCCATCGGTATGAATTCATCGGCGAATTCACGCGCAAGCTTACGTGTTATCTGTATCTTCGGGTCAAGGTCGCATCTGAAAAAATCCTTGTCGGGAGAAGGAAGTATGAACTGCTCAATTATGAGGATCTTGGCGTGCGTCTTCTCGCGTACATCGGTGAGAAGTCCGCGGTAAATCCCCTCGAACTGCTCATGCGGCATCCACTGTCTGTTGTTGTCGGCACAGTGCCATGTATCGTTCGTACCGATGAGTATGGAAAGTAAATCCGGCTCTAGGTCGATGCAGTCAGACTGCCAACGAGCCGCAAGATCTCCCACGCGGTCGCCTGATATGCCACGGTTGATGAACTTAAAATCAGTATCAGAATGCCGTGCGGTGATTATTTCCGACGCGAACTTCACGTATCCGTTTCCGAGATCATCGGGATTGTCAGAGTTTCTGTACCACCACGTTATGCTGTCACCTTGAAATAATATTTTCATGACTTTGTTACTCCTTTTTATGTTACAGTGTTCCTGATTATATCGGCGACAGCGTCCGCATTTAATTCATCAGTGTTTATTTTAATGCTGTCAAGTATCTCATACAGAGGCAAACGCGGGATGCTTCGTTCTATAACATCCGTTGTGCGTATTCCGTCTGCGACATCACACTCAATCCTGCGCTTTAATACATCGGGGGAGCATACAAGCGAAAAGTTATAGAATCTGAAGTCGCGTTCGTGAAGCTCCGCTTTTAGAGCGTCGATAATGCTTTGCTCATGCATCACCCAGACGAATACGATGTTTTCGAATTCACCGCAATCAATGAAATTCTGCAAAAGATGTGTAATATTATCTAGCATATATTTCTTCATCGTATCGTTTACGATAAAGGGATAAGCGTTCCAGCACCAGTCGCCGTCAAGAAAGACAGCGACTTTTTCAGTATTCTGCCAACTGTCGTTTTACCGACACCCATTGTCCCGCCGATAAATATCAGATTGACCATATTTCCGTTTTACTCGTCTTCTTCGGTGTCGATTACCGCGATACCGAGCTCGTCAAGCGACACTTTATCGGTCGGCGACGGGCACTTCGACATAAGCTCGGATGCATTCTGCACCTTCGGGAATGGAATAACGTCGCGGATATCATCAAGTGCGAGGAGTACCAT
>CAZMRH010000095.1:0-7045 GCA_964568705.1 uncultured Lachnospiraceae bacterium | reverse complement strand
CCCCTGAACGGCTTTTGGTTACTTTTCTCCGCAGAAAAGTAACAAGAAAAAACCCGTCATGGGTATCAGCATAGTCACGCTATAAGCTAAACAGGTTGGTGTCCGAACAATTCCGCCTGACTTTCACATAGCTGACAGCAACATAGGTTACAGCGATACTGCAATCTTGTCCGTATAAGCAATATAAAAAGGGGCTGCGATGAGCCCCTTTTTTATTTATTCATCTTACGAGCCGCGCCAAGAAGCGCATCGCGCTCGTTAGGCAGCCTGTCACCGATAACCATGTCGAGCAACCGCGAAAGTGTGTCGCCGATAGTCCTGCCCGCAAGTCCCGCACTGATGAGATCGTCGCCGTTCACCGCAAGTCCGGAGGTGTTTACGCAGTCACCGCGCACCTGTATCTCGTCGATCATCGCCGAAAGCCGCGACATGTCGTTTGCACGGTCTCTGTACCGTACCGCGTGTGCGAGGATATCTCCGCGCTGCACTTCACAGAGGAGCTTCGCGTCGGCGTATCCGATATCGCGTATCAGCCGCCTCGCATCGTACACGTCGGGCGGCTCGCTGAACTTTTTATCATGCAGAAGCACCAGCCGCTCTACGCGCCGCACCGTCTCCGCGTCCGAGCGCATACGTGTCAGAATCACTTTCGTAATCGCCGCGCTGACCTTCTGATGACCGAAAAAGTGCGAAATGCCGTCATTACCCGCCCGATGCACCTGAGGCTTACCGAAATCATGGAAAAAGAGTGCGAGCCGCACATTCACGTCGGGCGCACTTTCGTCAAGCGCATGAAGCGTGTGCATGTACACGTCGTACATGTGGTATTTAGTATTCTGCGAAAAGCCGATAAGTGCTTCTGTCTCGGGGATTATCCCGCATATCACGTCGGAAAAATCCCTGAGTACCCGAAGTACGCCGCCGCCTGTCAGTATCCCCTTGAACTCACTGAGGATGCGCTCGGCGGAGATGTTTTTCAGAAGTTCTTTCTTCGAATGTACCGCCGCCGCCGTCACATCCTCTATAGTAAAGCCCGTGCGCGATGAAAAGCGGAGTGCGCGCAGAATTCTGAGCGCGTCCTCCGAGATGCGCGACTCAGCATCCCCTACCGCGCGGATAACTCTGTGGCGTATGTCGTCGGCACCGCCGAAGAGATCGACAAGACCCGCGCGCGGGCTGTACGCCATGGCATTGACCGTAAAGTCGCGGCGCGCAAGGTCATCCGCGAGGCTTTTCGTGAACGTCACGCTCTCGGGATGGCGGCAGTCGGCATACCCCCCGTCGCGGCGGAAGGTCGTGATTTCGACGGGTTTTCCGCCCATCACGATAGTCAGCGTGCCGTGGCGCAGTCCCGTTTCGGCTACGGTGAAGCCCGCAAATATGCGCGCGACATCAGACGGCACAGCGTCGGTCGCTATGTCGAAGTCGTGCGGCTCAAGACCCATCAGCCTGTCGCGTACCGCACCTCCCACGACATACGCCGCGTGACCGTCCGCTTCAAGGCGCATAAGCGCCGTATTAATAAATTCGGGCAGAATAAAATCCACGGTGACCTCCTTCGGTATCCATGATTATTCTGCCCTTATTATAAGTCATTTTGCTCGTAAAGTCAATTTTTTCCGAATCGGTTATCCGGCATTGCCGTCATCCGCGTCGGAAGCCTCGGTTTCAGTCTCCGCGACCGCTTCCGTATCAACGTCTGTTTCAACCGTTTCGGCGACAGTCTCCTTTGCCGTATCCTCCGCTTTCGTATCAGTCTCGGCTTTATTTTCGGTTGCCGGCGGCTTGAACGCGGCCGCTGCCTTTTGCGTGACCGTTGGCGTCTCCGCTGCCGTTGGCGTGACCGTTGACGTCTCCGCTGCCGTTGGCGTGACCGTCACCGGTGACGTTGCGCCGCGCGCTTCCGGCATGTTCATCACTGCGGCGATACCTGCGGCGATGGCTGCGATAAGCAGACCGTAGAGTGTGGTCTTGAGCATCTCAGGCGTTTTGTCCTCGGTGAGCGCGTAGACGATGTTCGCACCGATGTAGCCGACAGCCGCCTGAATAAATGTGCGCAAAGTGCGCCGTATCATTTCCCGCATAATGTCCCTCCTTAATTTAATGCCTCATTTCAGCATATGCGACGGACGGCGGATTCATGACTGTAAGTCGGATGCGTCCGACTGCGATGCGATGTACTGCGCGTATTCGGCATCCGTCACCTCGGAAAAATCCGCGGTGGTCAGTCCCTGCGCCGGATATATGTAATCCGGATATATCTCGCCTGTCGAGGTACGCCTGATGTGCATACCGATTGACGGTATCAATTTTATTACTGTCTGTGTTTCGCTTGACATGACATATTTCCTCCTTACGCTATCGTCCAGCCCTTAGAAGTAGCATCCGCTATTTCGGCTGCCGTGAGTAGTGTTTTTGTTATACTGTTTAATGTTAACGTACGGGTTGTACTATTATCGCCATTGCTGCGGAAGTTGTATAATGACGCAAGTACATTGGTTAAGCTGTCACGTGTGATATTCGGATTTGTGAGTAATTTTAAATCACATCGTAATTGTCCCTGCGGTAATTTTACAGTTGTCATCGACGGACATTGCGGCGCTAAATTGCTAAGTGATGTAAGTCCGGAAATATCTCCGTATATTTCTATTGTGTCAACCGAATTACACATACTGCATACCTCTTGTAAAAATGTCATACGTGATTCGATATCCCTTAATATCACTTTTTTTATAAAATTGTTTGAGTAAAACAAGCGGTAAACTCTTGTGCAGTTAGGCACAGACGCATCAAAGGTATCATGCTGGTAAGTCTGTGCGTTGGCATCTGTGTTTTTAAATATATTATCGAGGCTCGACATGTATCGAAATATGCTTAATTCATATCCGATTACCGTCGCGTTTGTTCGTCCTATCACGGATTGTACACCACCTTTATCGTCGGTATCGTTACGTAGCTTGTCGGCTCTGATCTGGCGTATACGTACACAACGCCCGCACCCGTCACACAAGTCGGCGCGAAGTTGCCGCTCGATGCATTTATGACATTAAATATTACATCTGCCATCATATCGGTGGTAACGCCCGAGCAGATGACAACACCCATGTACGGATAGCCGGTAGTATCTCCCGGTATCTCTGTCCAGCTCCCGACCGTTTTGTTCGTGAACATCAGCAGCTTCGGTAGTGTCCCTGCCGCCTCTGCGACTTTGCCGGGTATGTCTGCTGCTTCTACAGCAGCATTTACGGCAGTTGTTGCAGAAGAAGCGGCAGTAGTTGCAGCTATTGTAGCAGTGTTACAGTTTTGCACAGCCGTCTCATATGCCGACAGCGACTCCTGCGATACCACAGTCGAAGCAGAGGTAAACGCGCCTGCCGCAAGGTCAAGGTCGGCAAGGCAGGAGTTGATGCGCCGCCCGCCCGAATTGCCGAATACGCCGAAGGTGACAACGCCCGCATCGCTCATCACCTGTGAGGGCACCTCGCACACCCCGGCCTCATCAAGCGGTACGGCAACCGAGGTATCGCCGTGCGTGAACACCGCGAATTTCGTAAATCCCTCCCATTCACTGTCGAATCTGAAGCGGCAGGAGAGCGTACCGACGTTGTTTTCGGCAATCATCGGCTTCGACACGGTAAGCGAATTTCCGCTCACGTCAATGTCTGTATAAATCATTTACAATACAGTCCTCCCAAAATAAATTACCTGTGGCGGCAGGCAAAAAGAACATATGTTCGTCTGTATTATAGCATACGGCGAATGTTTTGTCAAGAGGGGTGCGGATATGACAGTCTTGTGCCGCCCTGTGCTGTCCCTTCACGAAAAATCATACCTGTCAAAGCACACCTGAGAGATGCCGCAAACGAAGCTCCCCGTCACCGGAATTAATTGTATAGTACAAATATTCCCGCAAACAGTGGTGCAATCTGCCCTTCGGTTATGACTTCCGATAATATTGTACAAAACGGAAAGCCAAACGGGAAGGAGAGGTTTTGCGCTGCCGCCGTTTTCTGAACTGTCTGATTTGTTGCAAACGCAGTGAGGTGCGAAAAACAAAATTACCGTTATCGACAGTTATATCGGTAACGGTATTGGTTCTGTCACTATGTTTGACGTATTCTCGGACGAGGCGGCTGTACGTGATTTTGTCGGACGTGACGCGACGCTTGCACGTAAGGTCATGGATGCGATAAAGCGGTTCTGCGACCGTATACGTGAAGCGCTTCGGACAAAGGGTGAGCGCGGCGGTCATGTGGAGCTGCAGGTGCTCACCGAGGACACAGCGATGCTTGAGGATATATCGAAGCGGTTCTATGCGGCGCTGGATGAGGCGGTGGAGAGGAGAGACACGGGTGCGACTCCGGCTGATGTGGGGGAGAGGTATAGTATAACTATTAATGGTGACGCTTCCGAAAGTGAATCTAAAATAGTTATAAATGAAATAGAGCGAAATATAGATAAAATATCGGAAGCCGAAGTCTTTAACGTGAGCGATGATACAACGGTTGCTGAGTACTCTAAAAAGTCTGAATATGTATTAAAAGTATTTAATGAGCAAGGAAATGAGGCATATAATTCTGAAATCGGAATAGTTGAACTTGTGAAATCAGGGGCAAAAAGCACGATAGCTCATGGATACGGCAGAGAGAAACTCGCAGCAATCAAAGCAATAAAGCCGGTTATAGAAAACGGAACGATTATTTCTTTTGTTGAAAACTATAATGGAACAGGTGTTGACAGGTATATTGTCGCTTCAAAAGGTAAAATAAACGGTTCAAATTCTTATGTCGGCGTAGTTATCAAGTCATACCCGAATGCAAAATCAAACAGTAAGTTTTATCTTCATGAAGCAGAAATAATAACAGCGGATTCATCCGTCATGACTGCACCGCAATTAAGCGTAGATACAGTGGATAAACCCGCTAACTTCACTATACCACAAACTGATACAGGAAGTCAAGACTATTCTATGCAAAAATCCGAAAAAGATTCATACGAGCGTGGCTCCCGTATGACTTCCGATGAGGCGGCGGCGAATGAAGCGGACAAGCAGAAGAAGAAAAAGAAGCGCAGTATTGCCGACGAGGTCGTGACGGAAGCCATTCAGAAACGGAAGCAGAATCAGAGTGAGGAATCGGGACTGAAGAAGTCCGCCATTGAAGCAGCTATCGAAGCCGAGCGTCAGATCAAGAAAGGCATATTCGACGACGCGCTTCTTCCCGAGGATTTCACCGACGCACAGCGCATAGCAACCTACGTTCAGGACACGGTCATGGCAACCGTCGAAAGCGATGAGAAGCTGTCATCCCTCAGCGACGAGAAGAAGACCGAGCTTATCGGCCGCACTGCCGGTTATGCTATGCGTCAGTACAAGGAGTATATCTTATTGAAAATGGTGTTGAAGAATCAAAAATACGCAGTGCAGTCACCGGGCAGTACAAGAAGCGCTATCTTCAGGCGTACCGTGCCGGTGATACGGAGTGGACGAAAGAAATTGAAGATTTGCTCCTGTCGCTCGACATCGGGTATACGAAAGCAGGTATTCGCAAGTGGAACGGTGTTAAGACAACACGGTCGAAGCTCAACCTTCGTTCACGCAGCAGATCACGCAAACTCAGAACAAACAAGAAGCTGCAGAGGAAAGTGCTGAAATAACAGATAGCCGGATGTCAGTATCTGGAAAACGGCGGATTACTCCCCCTTTTACTCCCCCAAATGTGCCCCTTTATTGCTCTTATCTGCGGTGTATTAGTAGGAAATACTGTAGTGATGTTATAAAAACATGAAAATACAAAAATCCCTTGAAGGCTGCAAACGCAACGCTTTCAAGGGATTTTTGTATCTGGTGGGGGAAGATGGATTCGAACCATCGAAGTCAGTGACAACAGATTTACAGTCTGCCCCCTTTGGCCGCTCGGGAATTCCCCCATATTCAGTTAGGCGCAGATTGGAGCTGGTGGACGGATTCGAACCCCCGACCTGCTGATTACAAATCAGCTGCTCTACCGGCTGAGCTACACCAGCACACTTTTACCTGCGACGAAAGTAATTATAGCATACCCATTTTCCTTTGTCAATATCTTTTTTTAAAAATATCGGCTGTATATGTCGTATTTTTGTTTGCTGTGCAGTCATCCGAGCTTTGCCGCCATCTGCGTATATTCATCCCTTGCGCACAGCACGTTTACCGCGCCGAGAAGCGCATTTGGCGTCATTCCCGACGGCAGTCCGAGCATCGCCGCAAGCGCATCACGCCGCGCGGCACTGTCCGGAAATCCCGTCAGTCTCGCCGCGAAAAAGTCAGCCTTCGTCACCTCGCCGCGCACCGTCAGTCCGTCTGCATCACCTACGCCATCCGCGCCGCGGTCACATCCGATGCCGTTCGCCTCGCAGAACCTTATCAGTATCCCGCGCAGTACCTCTGTGCTCATTCCCTCAACGCCGAGCGTGCCTTCCTTCGACGGTGTCGCCTTGCGGCTTTCCTTGCCCTTGATTTTCGGGATATACAGGTTGAAGATCTTATCCTTCGGCACGATTCCCGCAAGGTGCGAGCGTATCACGCCGCCCGCGCCGTCGCTGTCGGTCAGCACGATGATACCGCCCCGAGCCGCAAGTGAGCGGATGAGCGCCTGCTTCTCCTTCTTCTTGAAGATGCCGAAGCCGTCCGTCGTGATTATCATGCCGTCTGCGACCGCGCTGAGCTTGATTTTGTCGTATCTGCCTTCCACGATCACCGGAATCGGCAGCTTTATTTTACTCATATTTCACCTCTGTTTGGGGTTGTCCGTTTTGACTTATTATTTGCTGATATTGCTCGGACACTAACCTGTTTTGTCGGATGTCTTGCGATATCGTTCGGACACCAACCTGCTTTGTTTATATTGTTAATCTGTGTATACCCATAACGGGTTTTTTCTTGTTGCTTTTCGCAAGCTGCCCGTGAAGTCCGGCGATATCGTTCGGACACCAACATGTTTTGCTTATAGCTTCACTCTGTTTATACCCATAACGGGTTTTTTCTTGTTACTTTTCTGCGGAGAAAAGT
>CAZMRH010000094.1:6405-7128 GCA_964568705.1 uncultured Lachnospiraceae bacterium | reverse complement strand
CCGTCGCATTACGGAAGGTGCGAAAGAAAAACCCGTACCGGGTGTAAGCTGACACCACTCCAAATTGTGAATGTGCGATACACGATTGCAGTATCGCTGTAACGTATGATGCTGTTAGCTAAGCGACAGTCAGGCGGCACCCGAACGATATCGGCAAACATCGCCGAGAGGTACAAGCCCCCGCGCTTACACCAGCTTTATCGGCGAAACAAGCGCACTTGTGTAATTCTTTCCAGACGACAGTATATCCGGCAGCTTTTCCGATAAGAATTCAATAAACCGCTTCGATGCGATCGACATGAACTCCGGATTCTGGTATGCGAGCGACAGCGTCCTGATTATCGGCGGATCGGTCGGTACTGCGACTATGCGGAACGCGCCGCGCTCAAGGACCATCGACGGCAGAACGCTCACGCCGAATGACTGCTCGACCATCGACAGTATCGTGTAATCGTCCTGTATGCGGAACTTGACCTCGGGACTGAGCCCGAGCTGTTCAAACTTTTCAAGCGCTTTGTTAGAGTTGCCTTCCTGAATCATCAGAAGCGGCTCATGCTCAAGCTCGGCAAGCGATACCGACTTACGCCCGGCGAAACGGTGAGTTTCGGGGAATACCGCGAAATAATGATCTGTCGCGAGCGGTATTATGTGAAGCCCCGGTAGCGTGTCGACACAGGCAAATCCGAAATCTACCATGCCCGATTTTATCCATTCGGGGATAGA
>CAZMRH010000094.1:0-6395 GCA_964568705.1 uncultured Lachnospiraceae bacterium | reverse complement strand
TGTAAATGTCATTGAAATCCTTCATCATTTTAGGCAGCCAGTTCTGCGATATGCTTGAGATCGCACCTATGCGCACTTCGCCCGATTCAAGCCCGCGTATTTCGTCGACGTGACCGCGCAGCTCACGGTTGAGATATACGCTTTCGCTGATGAGCGGGAACAGCTTCTCACCTTCTGGAGTAAGGCGGATGCCGGTTCGCGTGCGGACCAGCAGCTTAAATGAAAACTCCTCCTCAAGCGAGCGTATCATCTGACTGACCGCCGCCTGAGTGTAGTCAAGCGCTTCAGCCGCCTTTGTAAAGCTGCCTGTTTCGATTATTTTGCACAGTGCGATGTAGCGTGTCATGATTTTCTCCGGTAATATTTATAAAATGAAGTGCATTTTGCGATTGTTGTTGACATGGGGCATGAGAAGATGTTAAAATAGTCAAAAGAAATGGGGGTATCGTATGAGAGCGGTGATTGCGATGAGCGGCGGTGTTGACAGCAGTGTCGCGGCGTATCTTCTGATGAAAGGCGGCGCGGAGTGTATCGGTATGACACTCAGGCTTCACTCCGCATTTGACGACGGCGGTGCGAAAAACGTATGTCAGTCGCTCGGCATACCCTATACAGCGGTGAGCGAGGGTGAAGTATTCCGTAAAAACGTTATCGAGCCGTTTGTAACCGCGTCATCTGCAACAGACGAGTGAAGTTCCCGCTTCTGCTTGACTTCGCAAAATCGCATGATTGTGATATCGCCGCGACGGGACACTACGCGATAATCGAAAAATGCGACGGCAGGTACGTCATCAAAAAGGGTATGGATGCATCGAAGGATCAGAGCTACATGCTGTGGGCGCTTACACAGGATATGCTTGAAAAGTTAATATTCCCGCTCGGCACATATACAAAGACCGAGATACGCGAGATTGCGAGGGAGGCGGGAATCCCGTCGGCGGAAAGTCCTGACAGCCAGGATATCTGCTTCATCCCAGACGGCGACTTCGCGTCGTTTATCGAAAAGTATCGGGGTCGCTCCCCCGAGTGCGGCAAATATCTTGATACAGACGGTCGCGTGATCGGCACGCATCGCGGTCAGCAGCGCTACACCGTCGGTCAGAACCGTGGACTCGGCATCGCGCTCGGTCATAAAGCGTACGTCATCTCGAAGGACGCGGGAAGCAACACCGTCACGCTCGGCGACGACTGCGATTTATACAAACGAGTAGTTCGCGCGCATCACATCAATCTTGTTGCGGCGGATTCGCTTGAGATGCCGCAGAGACTTACCGCGAAGGTGCGGTACAGCCGTGGTGAGACGGCGGCGACGGTCACGCAGACGGGCGAGGATGAAATTTGCGTCCTTTTCGACGAGCCGGTACGCGCTCCCGCTCCCGGACAGTCACTTGTAATTTATGACGGCAACACACTTGTCGCCGGAGGAGAAATTGAATGAATACAAAAACCGATGTGAAAAGCGCAATGCTGTATAACGACCTTGAGGTGAACGGCGCGGGGCATCTGATGTTTGCCGGAGCCGACACCGCCTCCCTTGCGGAGAAATACGGTACGGCGTTGATGCTGATGGATGAGGACAAAATGCGCGCAAGATGTCGCACGTACGTCAGCGAGATGAAGCGGTGCTTCGGCGACGGGTCGATACCGCTGTTCGCAAGCAAGGCGCTGAGCTTCAAGAAAATGTACGGCATCGTCGCCGACGAGGGAATGGGGACGGATATCGTGTCGTCAGGTGAGCTTTACACCGCGCACGCCGCCGGATTCCCAATGGAGAAGGCATATTTCCACGGCAACAACAAGACTGACGAGGATATACGTCTTGCGATCCGTTACGGCATCGGCTGTTTTGTTGTGGACAATAACGACGAGCTTGACGCACTTGACCGCATCGCCGGGGAAGCGGGGGTGTGTCAGAAGATACTGCTCCGGCTGACGCCGGGGATTGATCCGCATACGCACAAGGCGATCACGACAGGCACGGTCGACTCGAAGTTCGGCACGGTGATCGGGAACGGTCAGGCTGAGGAGATAGTCGTGCATGCGCTGTCATGCCGGAACGTGGAGCTCGAAGGCTTCCACTGTCACATCGGCTCGCAGATATTCGACGTTACACCGTTCTGCGAGGCGGCGGACATCATGATAAAATTCATCCGCGAGATGAGCGACCGCCATGGTTTTACCGCGTCAAAACTCAATCTCGGCGGCGGCTTCGGCGTGAGATACGTCGAAAGTCAGCCCGAGCCGGATTACGGCAGATATATTGAGACAGTCGCCGGTGCGGTGGATAAGGCGTGCGTGAAATGCGGCGTCACACGTCCGGTGATACTGATGGAGCCTGGGCGGAGCATCGTCGCGGACTGTGGCATCACGCTGTACACTGTCGGAAGCGTCAAGGAGATACGCGGTTTCAAGAATTACGTGTCGGTCGACGGAGGTATGCCGGACAATCCGAGATACGCGCTGTATCAGGCGGATTACACGGTACTGAATGCTTCACGCGCGGGTGACACCGCGGATTATGTGTGCAGTATCGCGGGACGGTGCTGTGAGAGCGGCGATCTGATTCAGGAGAACGTAAAAATCGCAAAGCCGCGCCGCGGTGATCTGCTTGCGGTACTCACGACAGGCGCATATAACTATTCGATGGCATCGAACTACAACAGAGTGTGCCGTCCGCCCGTCGTGATGATAAGCGGCGGCCGCGATTATCTCGCTGTAAAGCGTGAGACCCCCGAGTATCTTACAGCCCTTGATGAATAGGGGTACAATGCGAGGGATCTATCCCTCGCGCTCCCGGCACATGGTTAACAAAATATAGATATCTGAAATCATTAGATTAAACCGAACTTCGCCTGTATCCTTTTCCCCCGCTTTTCGTATGCATTGCGGGCAGGTGTCGGGCAGCGCCTGACACGTAAACCGCAGAATGCGGAATCCCATACGTCAAACGATACTTACCGCGCGTCATTCTTACATAATTATATTTTATATACCTGCACTCAGTTTAAATTATTTTTATTCAAGTATAAATCGCACAGGCGCGTTTGTCAATCCCGCCGACGGAATTAACACAGAAAAAGTAAAATATATTGAAAAAGCACCGTAAAAGAAGTATAATATCACTGTATGGCAAGCGGCATATCCGACTACTGCCGCATCGGAGGTAGGCATGTTCACGATAAAGCTCTGCGATACCGTAATCGGCATCAATTGCAAGCACGGCTATACCGAAAAAATGTGCCGCAATTACCTCTGCGGCAGCGTACCTGAGATTACTGTGACGGTGACAGCCGACGACATCGCCGCACAGCGTTCCACACTCGGCGACGGCTATGACGACGGCTATCTCGAAAGCCTGTGCGTTTACCGTAAGATATGCGCCGCGCTTGTTCCGAAGAAGATCATGCTCCTCCATGCGTGCGTACTCGGCATGGACGGCAGGGCGTATGCCTTTCTCGCACCGAGCGGTACGGGCAAGACCACACACGCGAGGATGTGGATGGAAAAATACGGCGGACGCGTGACGGTGATAAACGGCGATAAGCCACTCGTAAGCCTCTTGGGAGACGTACCCACGGTGTACGGTACGCCGTGGTGCGGCAAGGAAGAATGGAATACAAACACATCGATGCCGCTGACCGCGCTGTGCTTTATCGCGCGCGGAAGCGGTAACGTCATACGACGTATCACTTCGCATGACGCGGCGGGGCGTATAATGAATCAGATACTTCTAATTCGCGACGGCACGAATATATCGGAGACGCTTGACCTCACTGACGCGCTCCTGACTGCGGTGCCTTCATATGAGCTGACCTGCACGATCTCCCCCGATGCCGCCGTGGTCGCACACGACGGGATGGGGATCACGGATTTACCTTACATCGGACAGCTGCCCGATGAAGGATAAATGCGAGACACGGTCTCGCAGGATACGATGCGAGGGACCTGTCCCTCGCGCTCCCGATTAGGGCTGACAGGTATTTGGTTATCTGATATCGTCAGGCATAAATCGGACATTGTACGTATGTTTTTCCCGCGCTTATTCCGCTTAGATTATAATATGAAGTGCAACAAAAAGTAACGAAGAAAATCAGATACGTGTGAAGCTAATGGGTGTCAGGCGACACTGACATACAATCAAATCGGAGGAATCATCATGAAAGAATCAATCTGCGGGCTTAACTGCGAAAATTGTGAACTAAGAGAGTCCTGCGGCGGATGCGGTGAAACAAACGGGCACCCGTTCGGGGATGAATGTGTTATCGCGTTATGTTGCGCAGGTAAAAATCAATCATATTGCCGCGAATGTCCCGTATGCAGTCTGAAGTCGGAGATAATCGCGGAGTTCAACGCGCTGGGAATCGAAGATATGCCCGAGGTGACAGACCTGAATTCACTCAAAGGCTCTTACATAAATCTTGAATATACGCTTCCCGGCGGACAGAAGATCAAATTCTGGGATGACGACAAGAGCTACCTCGGTAATCAGCTTGAAAAGAAGAACAGCGACCGCTGCTACGGCATCACCGCCGACGAAAACTTCCTTCTGGTATGCGAATACGACGAAAACGGAACTGACGCGGAGATTGTGGTTTATAAGAAGCGGAAATAATACATAAAGCGGGTAACCGAAAGGAATAAATAAATGAAAATTAAAAAAGGCTTTATACTGAAGACTGTCGGCGGGCGCGACATGGCTATTGCGACAGGCGAGGAATTCCGGGACAACAACTTCATTATCACGCTCAACGAGACGAGCCGCTTCATGTGGGAGCAGCTTGAGTGCGACATCACGATGGATGAGCTTGTAGCGGCGGTGCTTGACACATATGACGCTGATGAGGCGACGGTGCGGCATGACGCGAGCGTGTTCGTCGCGAAGCTTACACATGAGGGCATCCTTGAAAAATAACGCGGGCGTGCCGGATGCGATGAAAGATATGCCGGATGAGGTGACGAAAGCACCGGACAGCACAATAATTGTCACGCCGGACGAACTTCTGCCGCTTATACGGAGCGTGATCGAAAGCGGTGCGGAGTTTCCGCTCAGTCCGACTGGTACAAGCATGCTGCCGACAATCACCGAAGGACGCGATACAGTGACGCTCGCGAAGCCCGAAGGACTGCGCCGCGGCGATATCGTGCTGTACAGACGGCCGAGCGGTCAGATCGTACTGCACCGCATCATCGGTCGGCGTGGCGATACCTTTATAATGTGCGGCGACTGCGAATATCTCCGTGAATACGGAATAACGCGTGACGCGGTGCTTGCCGTAGTCACATCGGTATGCGGCAGAGGCAGACGGGTAAAGCGCGGTACGCTCCGCTATGCCTCATTCGGATGGCGCGCGGCACTTCACAGACTTGTCGGACGCGTGCGCCGGCGTAATGAAGAAGAAAAAAGAGGATAGAATTATGAAAAAGATAGCTGCAGTAATACTTGCGGCACTGACGACCCTGTGCCTTGCGGGATGCTCGTCGGATAAGTCGGAGAGCGCACCGAACGGAATGCAGACTGTAATTGCGGGCAGCGATTCGGATATAAATTTCTACTGCCCTAAGAACTGGACGCCCACGCCTGCGGCAGGTACGGCATCGGCATATGCGTCTGACGGCGCAAGCGTGACCGTCAACACATGGACGCTCGATAATTACAAAACGACCGTCGCCGAATGGTGGGAGAAGAACCTTGAGGAGACGAAGCAGGTATTTTCGGACGTGACGTTTATCGAAGATGAATGTAAGACGGATGTGCCGCTCGGTGACGCGAACTCGAACGTGTACGTATATACCGCGTCGGTCGGCGAGGGCAGCTACAAAATAATGCAGGTCGCGGCGATACGCTACGGCATGGTCTGCCTTGTAACATACACGACCGCGGCGGCAAAGGTGACGAATGATGACGGCACGACCTCGCTCTCGTACAAGATGTACGATGACCACATAGACGAAGTGAACGATCAGATACTTAAGAATCTGTCGTTCAATTAAGCGTCAGGCTTCGCCCGACACCTACCCGCAATGCATACGAAAAGCGGGAGAAAAGGATACAGGCGACAGACGTGACGTACGATTTAAATCTGACGATTTCAGTTAACTATACATCGATTCACCCTGATCGGGAGCGCGAGGGACAGGTCCCTCGCATCGTACTTCTGCGAAACGGAGTTTCGCTTTTTCTCATGACGGGCATCCGCCTGTCGGGAGAAAACCAGCGCGTCCCCATTCCACAAAATTCAGTATTCAAGAGGTATTTTTCATGTACACAGAACAGATTAAAGCGGCGGCGGCGAAATTTGAGGAAGTCCTCGCCGATCAGCTACGCCGTGTCGACAGGATCAACGCGGCAGGCGATTTTATCGACTACACGTCCCTTGACAAGCTTATTATCGGCG
>CAZMRH010000093.1:0-7229 GCA_964568705.1 uncultured Lachnospiraceae bacterium | reverse complement strand
CCGCGAGTATCACATAATCAATAAACGACATACGCACCCTCCTAAAACAGCACCGCGATACGGTAGAAAACGAACGCGCACAGCCACGCTAAACCGCACTGCATCACAACCACACCTGCCGTTTTCCATACTGAGCCGAGCTCACGCTTTATCACCGATACTGCCGCAACGCACGGCGTATACAGCAGCGTGAATATGAGGAAGCTGATCGCCGCGACAGGCGTAAATGCCGACGCGAGTGATGTCCCGCCGAGCAGTACCTCAAGTGTGCTGACCACAGCTTCCTTTGCGGTGAATCCGGCGATGAGTGAGGTCGAGATGCGCCAGTCACCAAAGCCGAGCGGCGCGAGAACCGGCGAAATAAACTGACCAATCGCCGAAAGCATGCTCTCGGATGAATCGGTGACAAAGTTGATGCGCACGTCAAATGAGCGGAAGAACCATACGATGACCGTCGCCGCGAAAATTACGGTGAACGCCTTATGTAAGAAGTCTTTTGCTTTGTCCCACATCAGGAGAATCGTGTTTTTCGCGCCCGGCAGGCGGTAATTCGGCAGCTCCATCACGAAGGGAACAGGCTTGCCGCGGAATGCCGTATGCTTTCCGATGAGCGCGACAATGATGCCGACGATGATGCCAAGCAGATACAGCCCAAGCATGACAAGAGCCTTGTATTTCGCGAAGAAGAAGTCGGCGAAGAACGCGTATATTGTGATTTTCGCCGAGCATGACATGAACGGGATGAGCATGACGGTCATGCGTTTGTCGCGCTCACTTGACAGCGTCCGTGTCGCCATAACGGCGGGAACTGAGCAGCCGAATCCTATGAGCATTGGCACGATGCTGCGTCCGGACAGACCGATCTTACGGAGCAGTTTATCCATGACGAACGCGATACGCGCCATGTACCCTGTATCCTCAAGTATCGAGAGGAAGAAGAACAGCACGACGATGATAGGCAGAAACGACAGCACGCTGCCGACTCCCGCGAATATCCCGTCGATGACAAGGCTGCGCACAACTTCGTTCGTGCCGAAGGAGGCAAGACCGTTATCGACAAGTGTCGTGAGTGCGCCGATGCCGAAGTCAAGAAGGTCCGACAGAGCAGCGCCGATAACGTCAAATGTCAGCCAAAACACAAGCAGCATAATCCCGATGAATACGGGAATCGCGGCGAATCTGTTTGTCAGTACGCGGTCAATTTTAACGCTTCTGATATGCTCGCGGCTGTCGCGGCATTTCACGACTGAGTCTGTGCATACCTTTTCGATGTAATCGTAGAGCATTTCGGCAATTGCCGCGTTGCGGTCAAGCCCGCAGTCACGCTCCATTTCGACGACCGTATGCTCAAGCAGCTCGATCTCGTTTTCATCAAGCTCCAGCTTCTTTATCATATACTCATCGCTCTCGATGAGTTTGGTGGCGGCGAATCGCGCCGATACGCCGATATTGTCCGCGTGATCCTCGACAAGGTGCATTACGGCGTGGATGCAGCGGTGAATAGGACCTGACGGGCAAAAGTCGTGGGCTGTCGGGGCGATCTTCTTTTTCGCGACGTTCAGTGCCTGCTTGATAAGCTCCGAAATACCCTCGTTTTTCGCTGCCGAGATCGGGACAACGGGTATGCCGAGCGCCTCGCTCATCTTTTCAATGTTGACCGAGCCGCCGTTCGCGCGAACCTCGTCCATCATATTTAGGGCGAGCACCATCGGGATCTTGAGCGACAACAATTGAAGCGTCAGGTACAGGTTGCGCTCGATGTTCGTTGCGTCAACTATGTTGATGATGCCGTCCGGATGCTGACTGATGATGAAGTCGCGCGTAACGATTTCCTCGCTCGTATACGGACGTATCGAATAGATTCCAGGCAGATCGACGACGGAGTCACCCTGTGAGTTGCGTATTACGCCGAATTTCTGGTCGACCGTCACGCCGGGAAAGTTTCCGACGTGCTGATTTGAGCCGGTGAGCGCGTTGAAGAGCGTCGTTTTACCGCAGTTCTGATTTCCCGCAAGTGCGAATATCATTTTGCCGCCTCCTCGATCTCGATGTTTTTGGCATCATCCATACGAAGAGTCAGCTCGTATCCGCGAAGCCTGAGCTCGACCGGATCGCCCATCGGGGCGACCTTGATGATCTCGACCGTCGTTTTCGGGATAAGTCCCATATCGAGCAGACGGCAGCGAAGCTCACCCTCGCCCCCGACTGCTTTGATTACCGCAGATTTGCCAATTGCAAGCTTGTCAAGTGTCATTAAAACCTACCTTCCGTTGTACCGCGCGGCAGTGCCACACGGAAAATTTATTTTTTATCATCTTTTTTTGTGAAATTAAGCCTGTCGCCGGGGCCAAGCTCCTCGGGCGGACTTGACATTTTCACCGTGTAGCTGCGAGTTCCGGTCGCAGTGGGGAGGAGAACGGTCATACTGCCGCTCGCCTTGTCGAAATCAACTATTGAAATACCATCGCGCTCAAGACTGGCGGATGTATCGCTACTTGTAAAAAGCGTTCCGTCCATGCGATCGCTGTAGAATGCACACCCGTTCTTGCCGTTTTCCTTGATGTGATACAGCGCCTTGTCGGCTTTGTAGTACAGCGTTTCAAAGTCGCTGCCGTCGTCGGGACATACCGAGATGCCCAGGCTGATCGACAGCCGTACGTCAATCTTGAACGCGCGCCGCATCATCTCGCACACCTGCTTTGCCTTGCGGAGAATCACCTCTCTGCTGGGCATGTCGCACAGACATACGATAAATTCATCTCCGCCGAGCCTGCATATCAGATCGCGGTCGCGCAGTATGGAGCGCAGAGTGTTTGCCGCCTCGATAAGGACCTGATCGCCGGCACCATGACCGAAGCTGTCGTTGATGAGTTTGAAGCCGTCCATGTCGATGAGAAATACAGCGTAAAGCGAGTCGCTGTGCTTGTCGGACAGCTTGCGGGTAATTTGCTCGGTAAATGCCTTACGGTTGAGAAGTGCGGTGAGCGAATCGGTTTCCGCTGCGACCTTCGTCTGAATCTCAGCGACCTTTTCGTCGTTTATATCCTCATACATCAGGTATGCTTCAACATCTTTCGAATTCGGGTATTCGACAAGCTCAACGGAGAGCTTGAGCCAGCGCAGCGTACCGTCGATGCGCTTTTCACGGAATTCAAGCTCGGCGGCGCGCTTACCGCGGTAATATCCGGCGAGCAGCGTATCGGGATTGACAAGCTTAAGATACGCTTCGCGGTCTTTTTCATAGATGTATCTATCCGCAAAGTCGCGTACACGCTCACCAAAGGACTGAGATGTGTCGGTGACCGAATAGTCAAGCAGAGTGCCCTCTCTTGTGTCGAAGTTCGAGCTTTTGTTCAGATTGCTGCGGAACAGTGTATATGAGTCGGGATCACGGCTCTGAAGCGTCTGCTGCCATTTTCTGTATACTGCTTCCTTTTCCTGCTGTTCGGTGATATCCTCGTATGAGACTATAGCTGACACGGGGTGCCTGTCTTTATCGAATATAGTTGTCGAATGTGCGCTGAGCCAACGCCATCCGTTGGGCAGTCTTTTCTGGAAGATAACGGAGCATTCTTTCTCTCCGCCGATTATACTTTCGAAGAACCGTATATATGCGTCCGTGGTATCGGGTGATATATCACCCTGAGTTACCGAACTGTAGGGAACATTCGTAAGGCATTCGGGCAGGGACAGTCGTTTTGACGCTTCCGACGTGATCATCATAGTCTTGTCGGCAATATTGTAACGGCAGATAGTGCGGCCGCTGTGCCTTGTCGAAAGGCGGTATTCCTCCTCGGATATACGCAGATTTTCCTCGATATTTTTCAGCTCGGTGATATCAAGCTGTACGGCGTTCAGTATATACTGGCCGTCGGAAATATGTGACAAGCACACCTCAAGGTTCATCCATCTGTAGCCACCGTCTTTTGTGTGACAGCGGTAGGAGTAGCTTGCGGTTTTACCGTCGCATTTGTTTTTGCTGATGCTTGATGTCAGTGCCCGTATTTCGGGGCGGTCTTCCTCAAACATGAGAGCAAGCGGATCTTTTTCGGTCAGCTCAAGAAATTCCTCCCGGGTGTATCCGGAGAATCTGTAAAAACCGTCGTTGAAACAGAGCATACACAGCCCGTCTTCGTTAAGTGAAAACGCCGCAAGTCCGCCCGGGATATTCTTGGTGAGCAGCTCAAGCTGAGATTCCTGCTCCTTTTGCGAGGTGATGTCCCGACTGACACTGTAAATCCCTATAACTTTTCCTTCGCTGTCAATAATCGGGTATTTTGAGGTACTTACAAGAGTTAAGCCGCTGTTTTTACCGGGTATTTTTTCAATCCGTCCGACGAAAGGCTCTCCTGATTTAAGTATTTGCCGGTCGTCCTTATTGAAGCGGTCGGCAAGCTCTTTGGAAAAGATATCGTAATCTGTTTTTTCGATTATCTCACGTGGGTTTTCAAACCCGATTATTTTGGCGGCGGAGTTGCTGCAGCAGATGTAACGAAGGTCTTTGTCCTTGATATAGGACATGTCGTCGGAGGCTGACAGCATTGTCGACAGCGCTATGGGCAGCATTTCCTGAACGGACATCACTTTTTCCGAGAGCGGAATGTAGAAGGCGTACAGCTGAAGTATGCCGTTTTTCTTTTTTACGACATTCGCTATAATGTGAAAAGGCTTATATTCGGACTCACCGCAGAGTATGCGTATATCGACGGTGATATTGCGATTGTGACGTATCGCTGCGCCTATTTCCTGCATGATGAGCGCCCTGTCATCGGGATGGACTTTTTCGATTACGGATTTCTTCGAGTGATTTGCAGCCTTCCGTCCGACCATCTGCCAGTAGCGTTTGTTGATGTGTACGACGGAGATCTTTTCACCGACATATTCATACAGTGCCACGCCGCACGGGAGATTGTCAAGGAGCTGTCTCTGCTCGGTGATATTCTCATTCGCCGCGTAAAGCCCCATCTGAGCTTCGCGCAGCTCGGTTACGTTATCTATGACGCAGTATAACAGATAGCGGTCGACTGCCTTCGCGATGACCCTGATAGTCGGACGCAGATATTGTGTGTGACCGTCTGAGTCGGGCAGGCTTATCTCGCAGGTGGTTTCTTCTCTTGTCTCTATTGCGCTGATAATACTGTCAAACAGTTTTTTTCTGTTTTTCTTATCCAGACGGTTGTGCGAATCGGTTTTCTCCGTAACGCTGCCGACGGGAAAGTGAGCTCCTAATACCTGCTTGTACCTGTCATTGTAGCGGAGCAGTTCTGTCTTACCGTCCCGATATTCAAAGACACATGCGCTGTCCGCACAGGTGTTGAACACCAGCGTTTCCATTAAATTCGGATCCCAGAAGGTGTTATTGTCGGGTGAATCGGCGGTTACCAGACGGTTGTGCCTCTCCTCCAATGACGAGGACGCGCAGAGCTTCTCAAATTCGTCAAGCGGCATGGGCCTTGCGTAAAGATAACCCTGTACATAGTTGCAGCCGATCGATTTGAGATAATCTGCCTGAGCGAGCGTTTCCACGCCCTCCGCGATCACTGCCATGCCGAGCCACTTCGCCATCAGTACGACTGATTCGAGAATGTTGCCGCCCCGCTTTGCGTTGCTCGTTTCCTCAAGAAATTTCATGTCAAGCTTGAGTATCGAAGCGGGAACGTCCTTGAGCGTGTTTAGCGATGAGTAGCCGCTGCCGAAGTCGTCGATCTCGACGATGAAGCCGAGATTTATCAGCTCGTCGACCTTGGCGATGATGACTTTGGTCGATTCCGCAAATGCCGACTCGGTCACCTCAAGGCGGATAAGGTTGTTGGGTATGCTGTATTTATTTATGATATCGGTGAACACCTGGATGAAATGCTGGTGGAACAGATCGCGTCTGGAAATATTGACGGAGAGGGGTACCGGTTTAAGTCCCGCGTCAAGACGGCTGCGCAGGACGCGGCATACTTCGTTCCAGATAAACTGATCCATCTCGTAGATGAAGCCGCCCCGCTCGAATACGGGTATGAATTCCTCGGGCGAAATATACACGCCGTCATGCTTCCAGCGGACGAGCGCTTCCGCACCGATCATCGCACCGGTCGCGTGATTGAACTGCGGCTGATACCATACCTCGAACTCGTTCTTTCCGATTGCGTCGGCCATGGCATTGACAAGCTGCTGCTCACGGATGAAGCCGGCTCTCATCGAGTCGGTAAAGTAGGAAATGTATACGTCATACCTGCCCTTTATTGATTCTTCGGCAAGCGTCGCTCGGTCGAGCATGGCACTGATGGGCAGAGATATGTCGTCGACTATGTATCTGCCGATGCGTATGCGTATTTTACGGCTTATGCAGGGCGGCGACATCGACTTCACGTGATTTTCATGTATCTTCTCGGAGTCGATGAATTTTACCGGACACAGTATTGCGAATTTATCGGCAGACAAACGGCATGTAAGGCCACTGAACTCCGAAACAAGCTCGTTGATACAGTTGCCGATATGTACGAGGGTCTCATCGCCCCGCTCAGTCCCGTACTGATCGTTTACGACCTTGAAGCTGTCAACGTCATAGCAGGAGAGAACATAGTATCCGGGTTCATGTGAGCATATCATTCTCTCGGCTTCGGCGAAAGATGACTCGCGGTTGAGCAGTCCCGTCAGTGTGTCGCGGCGCAGGGTTGATGCGGCAGCTGACATTTCGCTGAGTTTAATCGCGTTCTGAAGCGTATTTATCAGAAGCGTACGCTTGAAGGGCTTTGTAACGAAGCCGTTGGCACCGTAGGCAATGGCTTTTTCGCGTGTGCAGTCGTCATCGTGGCTTGTTTCGATGATGATGGGAATGTGTTGGTATGCGGGATTGTTGCGGATTTTTTCCATTGCGGCAAAGCCACTGATCCACGGTATTACAGGATCGAGCACGATGGCAGAGATGACCTTGGAATGCTTTTTAAGAAGTGCCATCGCCTCCTCACCGTCAGATACTGATAGTATGTCGAAGTCCTTTTTCAGCATGCGTGACAGTAATATGCAATCGGATTCAATGTCATTCACTAAGAGTATTTTCCTGCGCATCTGTGAGGCCTCCTTCGAAAATCACATAGCTATACAAAATAAGTTTACCACATCATGACACTTAAGTCAATTGTATGAGATGTTAATTTTTAAATTGTGAGTAAACATAAAAAAACTACTTGCAATTGCTTAAAAAAAGGTGTATACTTACTATATAATATTTGTTCAGC
>CAZMRH010000092.1:0-7276 GCA_964568705.1 uncultured Lachnospiraceae bacterium | reverse complement strand
CGAGTCACCTCCGCCCGACTTTTTCGAAGACGCCGACGACCACAGACGGCTGAGGAGTACCGCGCATACAGCGCATGTGAGCGAGCATATCCACACTGGCACGATTATCCGGTACGGGAACTCCGATCCTACACTGCGCCTGAGTGCGATGAGTGTCGTCGGCAGCACATCGATCGATGATGAGCCGAGTACCGTGAGGGTCACCATGTCGTCGGTCGCACTGTCGCCGTCACGGTCACGACGCCCCGCCTGCAGCTTCTCCATCGCCTTTATCGCAAACGGTGTCGCCGCGTTGCCGATCCCGAGAATATTCGCGCTTATCGCAGCGGTGATCTCATCCTTGCCGACCCCGTCTTTCCACGCGCCGGGGAACACGTGCCTGAGCACCGGCGACAGTATACGGCTGAGCAGGCGCATACCTCCCGCCTCACATATCACCCGCATTATCCCGCACCACAGGCTCATTATCCCCACAAGACTTATCACCAGCGTTACGGCTCTGCCCGCACCGTCAAGCGCCGCATTCGACAATCCGCCGAGATTTCCTGTGAGTGCAGCGAATATAATTGACACCGTACAGAGCACCAAAAAGCATTTTCCAAGCATAATACCAACAATTACCTTCCAAATTCATGTAAAATTAAAGAACAATTACGTTTTTTTCCTTGACATACGAGCCTTTTTGTGGTAACATCACCATTGGTAAGGTTTGTTTGGGGAAAAGTGTACATAACATTGGCACGAATACAATTTTGTCAAGCAGGCCAACAATATGTCAGAAAGGGAGATCTAAGGTGAAATCTATCGGAATTGTCAGAAAGATCGATGAGCTCGGCAGAATCGTGCTCCCGATCGAAACCAGGCGCCATCTTGACCTTGAATCAAAGGACGGGGTGGAAATCTTTGTGGAAAAGGATCGCATTATCCTCAAAAAGTACGAACCTGCATGCATTTTTTGCGGCGAAGTCGACAACGTGATTAACTACAAAGATAAAAAGATATGCACAGAGTGCCTCAAAGCCATCCAGAAAGTGGAACTTGACTGAAAACCCATATCCAAAGACAACCGTCATACGACGGTTGTTTTTGTTCCTGTACATATTTATTACTGGAAGCGGCGAGATATACTTTTTTTCATATAATATAAATAGCTGTTTACAAATGCTCTGTTACCTGCTATAATATATACTGATTAAGTATTTATTCCGATAGGCCGAGGAACATGCGATGAAACTGAGCTTTGATATTGAAAATAAAGACGTGAAACGGAAGAATCTGTGGGACATGCGCGAGCTTGTACCTCAGATGAGTACGGGCGCGGCGATTTCGCTGTCAGTCGCGGATGTACTGCTCGGGATGATGTGTTCACTTGGCTTCGGCGGCTTGATACTCACGCTTGCGGCGGCGGTAATATTCGCCTACCTGATCGTGTTCGCCCGCTCCTATGCGCTCATCGCCATACCGTTCGTCTCATACGGCGCGTCACTTCTCCTCGGTACGGACTTTGCGTCGGCGGCGGTCGGACTTGCATATGCGGCGGCGGGAGGCGTGCTTGCACTGTGCGTGTACCGCTCGTTAAGTCTGTCCGGTGCAACAGCATCGGTCACTGCCGTATACGCGGTATTCGGACTTGCGGCGGTGTTTGCCGTGATGAAGGTGTCCGGCACCATGGCAGGGATGAGTTTGTCTGATTATTCCGAATATCTGCGCACGATGATAACCGAGCGCGTCACGGAACTTCTGAATTTATATATCGCTCAGAGCGGAGAAGGCGGTATGTCCGATCAGCTCGGCAGCTACGTCAACGCATACGTTACGGCAATCGTGATGGCACTGCCGGGACTGTTTATCGCAGCGTCGGAGCTTATGGCATGGACTTGTGCGAAATTCTTTCAGTGGACGGTGCGATGGCGCGGTCACATGAGCATATTCCCAGCGCGTCAGTGGAAGATCAGGGTAACGGTGGCGACCGCGGTGATGTACTGTGTGTTTTTCGCCGTCATGACTGTGACCGCAAAGATAGAGAGTGCACAGTTTATCTACTTCTGCTTTCTCAACCTGTGGATGGCGACAGTCCTTCCGCTTGCGGCAACCGGCGTGAACTATATTGCGGATATCTTCCGCATGAGAGCGATGATGAAGCGCGGCGGCAATCCGGTGCTTATCATCGTGATACTTGCTTTTTCCGCACTGTGCCTGAGCCTTGTGACCGCACTTGCGTTTTTCGGAGTGTTCGGGACCATTGAGGAAGCGATATTGGCAAAGAAGCAGAACGGCGGCGATTTCGGAGACGACTGAGCCTTGACATGCGCTGCATTACGTGATTGGGGAGTATGTTATGAAGGATAAGAATAATCCGGCGGGAGTCGGAAGAATATCGGCGCAAACTGTGATAATCGTACTTGTCGCGGCGGTATTCATTGCAGGCGGCATGCTGCTTTCGTCGCACACCTCGCTGACGGTGGCGGAATGTACCGCGATATGCCTGCTTCTGTACGCGGGTACAGTCGCGTTTGTGCTTCTTTTGGGAAACCGCAGACCTGACGCAGCGCGTGACCAGAGCCTTAAGCCGATACTCGGCAACATCATGCTCGACACGGTCACAAAGCACCGCGAGCCTGTGCTTATATGCGATGACGAGACGGGCGTAATAATTTGGTATAACCGCGCAGCGTCGCTTTGCTCCGATATAAAGTCGCTGTACGGCGAAAAATTCGGCGACATTTTCACACCGTCGCATAATGAAGCGAAGGAGTCACCGGCTGGCACCGATGCGGAGGACGGCGTTGACACAGACGAGCAGTTCCCCGAATATGAGGCGGCAGGCAGGATATACGAGACCGAGATGTGCCGTATAAATACCTCCGACAAGGAATTCCGCCTCTATACGCTGTACGACGTGACGGAGAACCGCAGACTTTCGCGTGAGCTTGCCGAACACGAAACGTCGGTCGCGTATATCATGATAGATAACCTTACGGAGCTTTTGCAGAATGAGCAGGAGCAGTACCGTTATGCTGCAGCTGAGACTGACCGTATTCTCCGCGAATGGGCGGCGAAATCGGGCGGCGTGATAAAGGAATATCAGAGCGACAGATACATTTTCGTTTTTGAAACGGGGAAACTTGCCGATTTTGTACAGAGCAGGTTTGAAATACTGGACGAGATCCGCGAGATACGAGTCGGAGAGGGAAGCACCCCCGTGACCGTCTCGATCGGTGTGTCATCGTTCGGTAAGAGCATATCGGAACGCGAAAGAGCGGCGCAGAGTGCGCTTGATATGGCACTTCAGCGAGGCGGCGATCAGGTGGTCGTGAAGAATGAAGCCTCACTTGAATTTTTCGGCGGACGTACGAAGATGGTACAAAAACGTACCAATGTGCGTGCGAGAATTATAGCGAACGAGCTTCTCATGCAGATATCAAAAGCGTCCGGTGTAATCATTATGGGACACCGTTTCGGCGATTTTGATTCGTTCGGAGCGGCGGCGGGCATCGCGGTGATGGCGAAGTTCTGCGGCGTTGACGTAAGAATCGTCACCGATTACTCAAACCGCAACCTTGACATGTGCCGCTCGTGGCTTGAGGATGAGGACGGCTTTGAAAACGTGTTCGTAAGCCCCGATAAGGCACTTGATCTGGTGCAGACCGACACGCTTCTGATAATTGTTGACGTGAACAACCCCGCGCTGTTTGATGAGCCGAAGCTCGCCGAGGTGTGTGACAATATCGCGGTGATCGACCATCACAGGAAGATGGCGGAATTTATAAAAGAGCCCATCATAAGTTACATTGAGCCGTCGGCATCGGCGACTTGCGAGCTTGTCTCGGAGATGCTTGAGCAGATTCTCTCCGGCGAGGAGCTTACCCCCGATATAGCGGGACTGATACTTTCGGGAATACTGCTCGATACTAAGCAGTTCACGAAGAATACGGGAACAAGGACGTTCAGCGCGGCACTGTATCTGCGCGATCACGGCGCTGACGTGACGCAAGTGCAGGAGCTTTTCAAGACTGATCTTGACGAGTACAGACGTGAGGCAAAGTTCCGCACAAACACCGTAATCTACCGCGGAATAACGGCAATCGCGCTCGGTGAGGGAGCCGGTGACGCAGGAGACAGGATCGCAGCGGCAAAGGCGGCGGACAGACTGCTCTCGGTAACCGGAATCGCAGCGGCGTTTGCGCTTGTTGTAATCGACAACACGGTGCATATCTCGGCGAGAAGCGGCGGCGACGTAAACGTGCAGCTCATTCTCGAAAAGCTGAACGGCGGCGGTCATTTTGAGGCGGCGGGTGCGCAGCTGGGCGGTGTGACGCTGTCTGAAGCGCTGATGATGCTGAAAACGGAGATCGACAGATATCTCGACGCGTCGCCGGAAATATGATTCGGATAAATAATAATTATATAAACGGAGGATTTGATTATGAAGGTAATACTTCTTGCAGACGTAAAGGGACAGGGTAAAAAGGACGATGTAGTGACTGTGTCCGACGGATACGCGAGAAACTTTCTTCTGCCGAAAAAGCTGGCGGTGGAGGCGGGTGCGGCGGCACTCAACGACATAAAGAACCGTGAGGCGGCAAAGCAGCATAAGATCGAGGCAGACCGCGCCGCAGCGCGTGAGACTGCTGCGAGACTTGAGAGTGTGACGGTCAAGATTCACGGACAGTCGGGCGGTGACGGCAAGCTGTACGGCTCGGTCACAAGCGCGCATATCGCGGACGCACTGAAAGAGCAGACCGGCATCGAGGTAGACCGCCGCAAGATAGTCATGGACGGTGCGATCAAAACGTTCGGTACGTACCAGCTTTCGGTTAAGCTGTATCCGGAGGTCAGCGGCACGATAAATCTCATCGTTGCGGACTGATATATAGGTAATCAGCGAAATTCGGCAAATGCAAAAATAACCTCGGATAAAAGGTAGCAGCTATGAACGAAGAATTATCAAGGCATATGCCTTTTTCGCTTGAAGCGGAGCAGGCGGTGCTCGGTGCGATACTGATAGAACCGGACAGAATGAACGACGTGACCGGAGTGCTCACCTCCGACGACTTTTTCCTCGGTGAGCACCGTGAGATATATCTCGCCATGCAGAAGATGTTCGTCAAGAGCCGCGATATCGACGCGGTAACGCTGGTGGACGAGCTTGTTAAGGGCGGAGTATACGACGATGCGGGCGGCAGGGAATACATAAAACTGCTCGCGGAAATAGTGCCGACCGCATCAAACATACGAGATTACGCGGGTATCGTCCGCGACAAAGCACTGCTACGCAGTCTGATTGACGCATGTACCGAAATCACAGAATCGGCATATGTTGAAGAAGATGAGGCACAGTATTTGCTTGAAGCGGCTGAAGCAAAAATTTATGCAATTGCCGAACAACGCGAAAACAAAAACTTCATCAGAGTCAGCGATGCAATTGAGCGTGTATATGAGCATTTGAGTCAGCTTGTGAATAACCGCGAGGAAGCTATCGGCATGCCGACCGGCTTCTCCGGGCTTGACAATGTGCTTGTCGGTATGGCGCCGTCGGATCTCATACTTATCGGCGCGCGACCCGGTATGGGTAAAACGTCGTTTGCGATGAACGTGGCGGTCGCGGCGGCAAAACGAAGCCCGAAAGCGGTATGCGTGTTCTCGCTTGAGATGTCGGCGGAGCAGCTGGTTACAAGACTTCTGTCGAGCGAGGCACTCGTCAACAGCTATCACCTGAGAAACGGTGAGCTGAGCGAGGACGAATACGCGAAGCTCGCTCATGCGTCGGCAAGCCTTGCAGAGTGCAACATACTCATCGACGATACGTCCGGAATGACGGTCGCAGGGATGAAGTCGAAGCTGAGACGCGTGAAGAATCTCGGCATGATAATCATAGACTATCTGCAGCTGATGCAGAGTGAGCGGCGCATCGACAACCGAGTTCAGGAAGTCGCAGACATATCGCGTTCTCTCAAGCTGATGGCAAAGGAGTTCAAGGTACCCGTGATTTGTTGCGCCCAGCTCTCGCGTGGTCCCGAATCAAGAACGGATAAGCGTCCGATGCTGTCCGACCTACGAGACTCAGGTGCGATTGAGCAGGACGCGGACGTGGTACTGTTCCTTTATAAGGACGACTATTATAAAACAAAGGACGATCCGAAAAATCCGCAGGGCTCACAGAATACGGCGGAGGTAATCGTCGCCAAAAACCGTCACGGCTCAACGGCGAACGTGAAGATGGGCTGGATCGGCGAATACACAAAATTTACTACGCTTGCGGACGACGAAGGACGATCGTAAGCGCCATCTGGGTAATGGAAAAAGCGGGGATCAAAATGAAAAAAGCATATTTATTATTATCGGTCATTTTTATAATCATATTTGCGGCAGCCTTGACGGTCACATCGTCGGCGCTTCAGCTGACAGCGGCGGAGGAGGAAGCGATCGTCGGTTCGGTGTCGGAGGAATTCGAATCAAGCGGGAATCCGGGTACGATTGCGAGAGTATCGGGCGATACGGGCGGTGCTTCATACGGTGCATATCAGTTTTCGAGTACATACGGCGTGCCGATGACTTTCGCCAACTGGTGCATCTATACCGAAAGAGCTCCGTCGGTCGGTGAGAGGCTCAAAGCGGCATACGCGGCGGACGGGAACACTTACAGTACAAACTTTGATGCCGAGTGGACGGCGATAAACAGCGAAATGTCCGATGAGTTCTACATAATACAGAAAGCGTTTATCAGAAGCATATACTATGAGCCGGCGCAGAATAAATTGAAAAACGAAATCAACGGCTACGATCCCGACCGCTATTCCGTGGCGCTCAAGAACGCCGTTTGGTCAAGATCGGTGCAGCACGGCGTGACGTCCGGTGTCAGGATAATCGAGACGGCGCTTGATGCCTGCGGTGGTCTTTCCGAGAGCGAAGGAACGATAATCCGCGCGATATATAATGAAAGCGGCGCGGTGGTCGATGACGGCACGAATCCGATGACGGGGCCAAACGCCGAGCTGTACGGCATATCCGGCAAATACATGAAATACTACAGCAGAAACTCCTCATCCATCCAGCTCGGCGTATACGTAAGGCTGAACATCAAAGAGCCGACCTCACTTATGATTATGCTTGACGCTTATACGGATGAACTGTGCGGAGACAACGCTTCCACAATGTATAAGACGACGAGTCGGCTGAACGTCAGAAGCGGAGCGGGGAAAAGTTACTCTTCAATCACGGTGATACCCGAGGGGATGTACCTCAGAATTTACGAGACGAACGGTGAAGGCGACAG
>CAZMRH010000091.1:0-7334 GCA_964568705.1 uncultured Lachnospiraceae bacterium | reverse complement strand
GCCGTTCCCGCACCCATTTTCGCACGCAGTCCTGCAGTGCCGAATGAGATAAATGCGGAAAACCGTTCGGTTATTTCACTCTCCGAAAGAGACGCCGCTTCGGCCGCCGAATCGGGATCGGTCACCGAGGCATCAGTCCACATTTGATATAGTTCGTTCATCTCCGATAATAAGGTTTGCATAAATTAACTCCGTTCAGTAAATACGCAGGGCATTCATCAATATAAATACTTTATTTATAATATACGGAAGGGGAAATAAATATTCACAGAGTATGTCAGAGAAAAATTAAATGATCGTGAGGATGTCGCAGCTTCCGTTCATGAATTCGGTCATTTCTTCGGCGGTGAGACGGCGGTTTGACATAAGCGTAAGGTAGTACACCTGCTTTGCAATCTTTCCGGCTTTTTCCGCATCATCCGCGGCAAGTCCCTCAAGCTTTACGATCAGCGGATTTGCCGTGTTGATAATCAGCGTGCTTTCCGTCGGCATCATAAACTGCATATCCTGACCGTACATCTTCATCATGTCCGCGTAGCGTCTGCCGTCCTCGCTCAGGTTGAGGATCGCCGGTGTCGCCGTATCGCGGAGCGCTTCAAATTCGATTTTCGTCTTTTCGCCGGCAAGAGGCGCGAACAGATTCTTAAGCGCTTCACTGTCACCGGCGGTCTTGTCCTTGTCGCGCAGTACGTCGGCGACTTCGGCATCGACGCGGTAGAACTTCACGCCGCTCTCGTTCATTTCAACAGTCGAAATGTACTGCGAGTCGATGACTTTGTCAAGGAGCAGAACCTCGACATTTTCCGCGGCGAACATTGAGATGTAGCGGCTCTGCGTGACCTTGTCGTTTGCGTAGTAGACTTTGTTTTCGTGCGGTTCCTTCGCCGCCTCAAGATATTCGGGCAGGGTCATAAAGCCCTCGCCGCACTTTTCGTACAGTACGCTGCCCTTGACGCGGTCATAGAACTTGCGGTCACGCATACAGCCGTATTCGACAAATGTCTTGATGTCTCGCCAAATCTTTTCAAACGCTTCGCGGTCATTTGTAAAGAGCTGATTGAGCTTGTCAGCTACCTTCTTTGTGATGTGCGCGGAAATTTTCGCAACGTAGCCGCTGTTCTGCAGATAACTTCGCGATACGTTCAGCGGAAGCTCGGGACAGTCAAGCACACCGCGCAGCATCAAAAGATACTCGGGTATGACCTCCTTGATGTTGTCCGCGACGAACACCTGATTGTAGTACAGCTTTATCTGACCTTCGATCGACTCGTACTCGTTCGATAGCTTGGGGAAGTAGAGGATTCCCTTGAAGTTGAGTGGATAGTCCGCCTTGAGATGTATCCAAAAAAGCGGCTCACGGAAGTCGTGGAATACCTTCTTATAAAAGTCGCGGTACTCGTCATCCGTGCAGTCGGACGGATTTTTCTGCCACAGCGGAGTTGTGTCGTTTATGGGAGTAGGTGTTGTATCCTTTACTTCCCCGCCGCTTTCGTCCGATTTGTTATCCTTTTCCGCATCCTCATCGGATTTATCTTCATTAATATAATATATGGGTACAGGCATGAACGCACAGTACTTCATGAGAATCTCGCGCAGGTGATATTCGTCAAGGAACTCAGCGCCCTCGTCGCTGATATGCATGATGACGGACGTGCCGTGCGCGCCGAATACTTCATCGTTGTCGCCGGCGTCCGCAAATTCGTACTCGCCGCTCTCACCGCATATCCAGCGTACCGAGGGAGATCCGGTAAATGAGCGCGTGATGACCTCGACCGATTCCGATACCATAAAAGCGGAGTAGAATCCGAGACCGAAGTGACCGATGATGCCGGATGATGCACCTTCACTCTCGCCCTCATACTTCTGGATGAAGTCGAGCGCACCGGACAGTGCGATCTGGCAAAGGTACTTTTCAAGTTCGTCCTCGGTCATGCCGATTCCGTTGTCGGTGACGGTGATTGTCTTTGCCGACTTGCTGACGGATACGGTGATGCGGGAGTCCCACTCGCCGACTGAAGCCTTGCCGAGTGAGATCAGACGTGAGAGCTTGGTTACCGCGTCACAGCCGTTGGAGACTATCTCGCGGATAAAAATCTCCTTTTCGCTGTAAAGCCATTTTTTGATGATGGGAAAAATATGCTCGACCTCGACGCTGATACCGCCGCGGCGTGCATTTTCGTTTGTACTGTCTGACATAATATGACCTCCTTAAAGTGGTGTAAATATATGCGCCACCATGACAAAACTACCATTAATTATATAACGCGGCAATGCGAAAGTCAATCACAATACACGGAAATTCGAGTATATTTACGACTTGCGTGAGGAAATTATACAAGCGTTTAACAAATCCGCCATTTAAAACGCAAAAGCTATAATCGTCATTGTGCACAAAACGAAGCATAAATATTCTACAAAAGTTCTACGAAAATATATTCGTGCGGATGTTGCAATGTTATATTTATTATGGTATAATATTCAGGCTTGATGTTTAGCATGAAAGCGATGAAGCGGGAGGTTGCCGCCAAGGTGCTGCTACCGGGACGGGTAATTTCCGTGGAGTATGTCCGGCTCTGACCGGGCGAAACGAATATGCGGTGTGCGGACTTACCGCAGGCTGACCGGAATTAAAGCGACGCTTTATTTCCGGCTTACTTGAGGGAGAAAAAGAAACGCACGGCGACGTGTTCGCGCCTCGATTCATGCGAGTTTATTCAGGTAATAATAGGAGGCAAAACAATGGCAGCAGAGAAAATCAAGGTGAGACTCAGAAGCTACGACCACTCCCTTATTGACACCGCGGCGGCCAAGATCGTTGAGATCGCCAAGAGAAACGGCGCAGAGGTTTCAGGACCCATACCGCTTCCCACACAGAAGGAAATCATCACGATCCTGCGCGCAGTGCACAAGTATAAGGACAGCCGTGAGCAGTTTGAACAGCGCACCCACAAGAGACTCATTGAGATCGCGAAGCCCACAAAGGCTGTGATCGAAGCGCTCATGAGTGTCGAACTTCCCGCAGGCGTTGATATCGAAGTGAAGTAATTCACATAGCTGCGATATCAGGTCAAAAGGGAAAAAGCCAAAACCGCATTTCCACCGTACAGAGCGCCCTGCGCTTGATGGCGGAAAGGTCATGTTGACGGAGCCGGTCGGCTGCCGGTAAATTTTAAACCGCCAACCAATAACCTTAACAGGAGGAAAACAAAAATGAAAAAAGGAATCATCGGCAAGAAGCTGGGCATGACCCAGATCTTCTCGGAAAAAGGCGAAGCGATACCGGTAACGGTCATCGAAGCCGGTCCCTGCTTTGTAACGCAGGTCAAGAAGTCCGAAACTGATGGATACGCCGCCGTGCAGCTCGGCTTCGAGGATATCAGAGAAAAGCTGGTACGTAAGCCGGCAGCGGGTCACTTCAAGAAGGCGAACGTTTCAGCGAAGCGTCACCTCAAGGAATTCCGTATCGAAAATGCAGCGTCAATGAACGTAGGCGACGTGGTGGCCGCCGATACCTTCGCCTCAGGCGACAAGGTCGACATTACAGGCATCACAAAAGGCCGCGGATACACGGGCGTAATAAAGAGATGGAATCACCACATACTGAGGATGACACACGGTACAGGCCCTGTACACCGTCAAGTAGGCTCGATGGGCGCTAACTCATCTCCGTCCAGAGTTTACAAGAACAAGAAGATGGCAGGCCAGTACGGTAACGAACAGGTAACTGTTCTTAATCTCGAAATAATTAAGATTGACGCGGAGAACAACCTCATCGCACTCAAGGGAGCGGTCCCGGGCGCGAAGGGCGGTATAGTATTCATCCGCGACAGTGTTAAAGCATAAGTCGGAAGGAGGAAAATAAAATGCCAGAAGTAAAAGTTAAAAACATGGCGGGTGCTGAAGTCGGAACGATGACACTTTCCGAAAAAGTATTCGGCGCCGAAGTCAATGCGGCTGTCCTCCATGCGGCAGTTAAAGCTTATCTCTCAAACCAGAGACAGGGCACGCAGTCGACTCTGACACGCTCCGAAGTATCGGGCGGCGGCAAGAAGCCGTGGCGTCAGAAGGGTTCGGGCAGAGCAAGACAGGGCTCCACACGTTCACCTCAGTGGATGCACGGCGGAGTGGCGCTCGGACCGAAGCCGAGACTTTACAAGCTCAAGATGAACAAGAAAGTCAGACAGGTCGCTCTGTTCAGCGCACTTTCATCAAAGCTTGCCGACAATGAGCTTATCATCGTCGACGCAATCAAGACAGATGAATACAAGACGAAGACAATGGTAAACATGCTTGACGCGCTTAAGGCGGGCAAGAAGTCACTCGTGGTTCTTCCCGAGACGGACGACAAGATATACCGCAGTCTTTCAAACATCCCGGGAGTTAAGGTAACGCAGTATAACACGATAAACGTGTACGATATACTGAACTGCAATTCCATGGTGGTCGCACAGGGCGCGGCTGAAAAAATCGAGGAGGTGTATGCGGAATGAAACTCGCACAGGATATAATCTTGAAGCCGATAATCACCGAGCATTCGATGGACATGTCGGCTGACAAGAAGTACACCTTCAAGGTTCATAAGGACGCGACGAAGCCCGAGATCGCAAATGCGGTCGAGGAGCTGTTCGGTGTGAAGGTTGCCGCAGTCAACACAATCAACGTAAAGAGAAAACCCAAGAAACTCCGTTTCAGCAGCGGTTATACCGCAGCATGGAAAAAGGCGATAGTAACACTTACGTCCGATTCCAAGACGATCGAGTTCTTCGAGGGTATGAACTAAGGGAGGAGGAGAAGTAAATGCCAACAATTAAATATAAGCCTACGACTCCGGCCAGAAGAAATATGTCTGTGCCCTCATTTGAGGAACTGACCAAATTCACTCCCGAAAAGAGTCTGACAGCAACCAAGAAGAAGCATTCCGGACGCAACAGCTACGGAAGAATCACCGTTCGCCATAAGGGCGGCGGAAACAAGGTAAAGTACCGTTTAGTGGACTTCAAGCGTGAAGAGGCCGGCGCTCAGAAGGTGGTCGGCGTTGAGTACGACCCCAACAGAAGCGCATACATCGCACTGCTTGAGAATGAAGCAGGCCAAAAGAGCTACATCATCGCTCCTGTAGGAGTTTCCGACGGCGATGTTCTGTACTCAGGCGCCGACGCTGATATCAAGGCGGGCAATACACTTCCGCTTTCCGCTATCCCCGTAGGTACATTCATCCACAACATCGAGATCTACCCCGGCAAGGGTGCGCAGCTTGCACGCAGTGCGGGGGTTCAGGCGCAGCTCATGGCTAAAGAGGGTACGATGGCTCAGGTAAGACTTCCTTCCGGCGAAGTTCGCTATATCCGTATGGAGTGCAAGGCGACTATCGGTCAGGTCGGAAATATCGAGCATGACACGGTCAAGGTCGGTAAAGCGGGAAAGACGCGTCACAAGGGCATCCGCCCGACAGTACGCGGCTCCGTCATGAACCCCTGCGACCATCCGCACGGCGGTGGTGAAGGACGCGCTCCTATCGGTCGTCCGTCGCCTGTAACACCGTGGGGTAAGCCTACAATCGGTTACAAGACGCGTAACAAGAAGGCAAGAACAGACAAATTTATCGTTAAACGCAGAAACAGCAAATAAGGAAGGAGGCAAACGAATATGAGCAGAAGTTCAAAGAAGGCCCCCTTTGTCGAGGAAAAGTTGTTTGCACGTATTTGCGCAATGAACGATAAGGGGGATAAGAAGGTACTCAAGACATGGTCGAGAGCATCTACGATTTATCCTGAATTCATAGGACACACAGTTGCCGTACACGACGGCAGAAAACACATTCCCGTGTATGTGACCGAGGACATGGTGGGACACAAGCTCGGCGAGTTCGCTCCGACAAGAACTTACAGAGGGCACGCCGGCTCAAAGACATCGAACAACGGTAAATAAACGGCAGGAGGAAAGCGATAAATATGGAAAACGTAAAAGTAGCAAAGTCCTATCTGAAATTTGTCCGCATCTCTCCCCGTAAGGTGAAGATAGTCCTCGATCTTATACGCGGCAAGGATGTTGTAGCCGCAAAGGGAATACTGAGAACTACTCCGAAGATCGCAAGCGAGCATCTCATCAAGCTGCTCGACCGCGTTACGGCAGATGCTGAAAATAATTTCAACATGGACAGAGAAAAGCTCTACGTCTCAGAGTGCTTCGTTACTCCCGGCATGACAATGAAAAGAATGATGCCGCGCGGTAAGGGCAGCGGAGACAGAATACTCAAAAGAACCAGCCACATCACGATGGCGGTAAAAGAAAAGGAATAAGGAGGTAGCTGAAAAATGGGACAGAAAGTTAATCCCCACGGCCTGCGTGTCGGCGTGATAAAGAACTGGGACTCCAGATGGTACGCAAAAGACGAGAAGTTCGGCGACATCCTTGTTTCCGACTACAACCTCAGAAAGTACCTCAAGAAGCGCAATCTTGACGCGGGTATCCCGAAGATCGAGATCGAGCGTGACAATACCGGACGCGTAAAGGTGTACATTCACTGCGCGAAGCCCGGAATGATTATCGGACGCGGCGGCAGCGAGATCGACAAGCTCAAGAGCGAGATCGAAGCAATGGTTAAGGCTCCCGTATCCGTAAACGTAGTCGAAGTGAAGCCGATCGAGCTTTGCGCTCAGCTCGTAGCTGAGAACATCGCCGGTCAGCTTGAACACCGTGTGGCATTCCGCCGTGCTATGAAGCAGGCGATCGGACGCACGATGCGCTTCGGTGCAAAGGGAATCAAGATCTCCGTCGGCGGACGTCTCGGCGGTGCTGAAATCGCGAGAAGCGAGCATTACCACGAGGGTACGATTCCGCTGCAGACACTGCGTGCCGACATCGACTACGGCTTCTGGGAAGCTAACACGACATACGGCAAGATAGGTGTCAAGGTATGGATCTACAAGGGAGAGGTTCTCCCCGAAGTATCACGTACACAGACCGGCGCGGCTCAGGCAGCTGAGGACAGAAAGCGCGCAGGCATGGATAAGCCGAGAGGCGATCGCCGCGGACCGAGACGTGACGGCGGACGTAATTTCGGCGACAAGCGTGAAGGCGGCGGACGCGGTTTCGGCGGCGGTCGTGACGGCGGACGCGGTTTCGGCGGACGTGACAGTCGTAATCCGGGACTGAGCAATGTGGGCGCAAGACAGATGAAGAGCCCCGCAGACCGTACAGCACGCGCACCTAAGGCAACCACAACAGAGGGAGGCGAGCACTGATGTTAATGCCTAAGAGAGAAAAATACAGACGTGTTCACAGAGGTCGCCTCAAAGGCAAGGCAACCCGCGGAAACAAGATCACCTACGGTG
>CAZMRH010000090.1:3630-7363 GCA_964568705.1 uncultured Lachnospiraceae bacterium | reverse complement strand
CGGCTCGCTTGACACAGGTATGGTGATTCTCGGTATGTGCTATGCGATAATCGGAATCATCTTCGCATACTTGTGCTACAGCCGCAAGGACATCAGGTGACGAGTGAATACAAACAGCGCCGGCGGAGTTATCTCCGTCGGCGCTGTTTTGTCTTTTCATAAGTATCGGTTTTACGCTGCCGTCCTCACCTTTCCGGCTTTTCTTTGAACATCCACAGATGACGTGTGCTGAGCATGACCGCGGGGATGACGATGAACTGGATTACGATGCCCGGCCACGCCATTACGAAGGCGCCTGCAAGAAACATCTTCCACGTATACTCGCCGCCGCCGATTCCGACAAGGAGTATGTAGTTCGCGATCCCCGATACCGCGCGTCCGGCAAGCATTGCGGCAATGAGTGAAACGAATATGTTGAGTCTGGGTGATGCGAATATCTTCGCCGACAGCCGCTTTGTATGACGAGGTGTACCGCCGTGCTCGATATCGTAGAGCGACGGTGCCGCCGACAGAAGTCCGCTGACGACACCGTATGTCGCAAGCTCAAGCATCATCGTCACGCACATCGGGTACATCACAGGCATGCCGAAGATGAGTGACGAGAGCAACGGCGTTATGATTCCCGCGGCGATACCGTACCACGGCCCGCAAATCATGCCGCAGAGAATCACCGGTATGTGCATGGGAAGATAAATTTTGCCGAAGCCCGGCACTGCATGGAATATCTGCGGGATGAGCACGCCGAGTGCGACGAGCATACCCGCGATGACGAGGCGGCGTACCTTGCTGCCCTTCATTTTTTCATTTGCCATTGTGTCTCCTTCTTTGTCCGATGCGGACTTATCACTATTATAACTGTCACGCCTTATAAAGTCAACCACTGCTTAAAATCTGCAAGAATTCTTTGGGCAGCGCATATATATAGGAAGAAAGCGGGGGATCGCCATGTATTTTCTGAAAATAATGTCAATGATGTTCATTGCCGAGACGGGTGACAAGACGCAGCTGTTTCTTGTCGCACTTGCCGCGCGCTACAAGCTGCGTGATGTGGTCATCGGCGTAGGTGCGGCGGTGATACTCCTCAACGCGCTCGCGGTCACTGTAGGATGGTTGCTCGGCGGACTTTTGCCGCTGACCGCGATAAAGGTCGTCGCGGGACTTTTGTTCTTCGCATTTGCCGCAAATGCGCTGTTCGGCAAAAACAAGAGTGATGTATCTCCGAAATCGGAAAAGCGTACCGTCGCCGCCGTATTCGTCTCATTCTTTTTAGCGGAGCTTGGCGACAAGACGCAGCTTTGCGCGATAACCTTCGCGGCGGGAGCCGATGTCGATGAGGTGCTGACGGTTTTCGCTGCGTGCAGCGTGGGGCTTTTCGCCGCCGACATGGTCGGACTTCTCGCGGGAACGCTCCTCGCACGCCGCCTGAGTGACCGCGTGCTGGCAGCGGTATCCTTCGCCGTATTCAGCATATTCGCCGTAATCACGCTTGCCGAAGGGCTTTCACTGTACACAACTGACCTGAAGGTGGTCGCGGCGTGGACTGCGATACCGACTGCGGTGTTCGCGGGGATATGTCTCGCGGTAAGCGGAAAGCGCAGGCAGGCCGAACATGCCCGAGAGGATACGATTGAGGTCGGCACAAGCCTGTCCGCCGGCAGAAAGGACGCATGAGCGCGCACCTGCGCAGTTTATACCCTGGTGACGCGGTATAATGCCCTCTCATTGAAAAACACGGCCCGGGCTTATACCCGGACCGTGTTTTATATTCATGTTATTCTTCAGACTTATCCGTTTCCGCCTCGCGCGTCTCAGTTTGCGTATTTCTTGCGGGAGCGCGTCCGGGAGTATGTCCGCGGCGGCGGTCTGCCTTGTCCGCTCCGTCATATGTGATGACGATCTTTCGGTTTTCGTCAAATCCGACCGAGTGGGTGGACACGTTTTCGATGTCCTGCACCTCGGAATGGATTATGCGGCGCTCGTATGGATTCATCGGCTCAAGCACGATGTTTCTCTTGTACTTCTGCGCCTTGAGTGCCATTCTGTGCGCCAGTGTGCGGAGCGTCTCCTCACGCTTTGCACGGTAATTCTCGATGTCGACAACTATCTTGACGAATTCCTTCTGATTCTTGCCGCCCTTACGGTGAGCGGTGAGATTCACAAGGTACTGTATCGCGTCAAGCGTCTCACCGTGATGACCGATGAGTATGCCCGCACCCTCACCCGAGATAACGAGTCTCGGGTATGTGTTGCCGCCCGCGCCCGATGTTTCACAGCCGTCGAAGGACGCCGTCGCGTTGATCTCCATATTTTTAAGAAGCGTGTTTGTAAAGTCTATGGCCCACTGGCGCTCTTCGTCCGTCACCTCAATCACATGCGGCTCTTTTATCTCGATCTCACGCGGCGCACTCTCACGAATCGGTGCGTCTGTCCTTACGGGCTTCGGCGCACGGTCGCTTCTCGGCGCGCGGTCATTTCTCGGTGTACGGTCGCTTCTCGGTGTACGGTCGCTTCTCGTCTGTGCGGGCTTTTCCAAATCGGCAGGTCTTGATGATTGTGCGGGCTTAGCCGCAGGTGCGGACTTTGCGGACTGTGCCGGCTTGTCCTGAGCTGCCACGCCGCTGCCGCCCTTGTTTGTCGATACCTTAAGATCCTTGACCTGCGAAATCAACGACGTGAGGTCGACTTCATCGTCCGCCTCACCGATCGTTACTTTGATCTTCGCCAGCGTAGAACCGATTCCGAGGAAGCCCTTCTTTTCCTTATCGACTATCTCAAATGACGCGTTCTCCGCACCGTATTTTTCGCTTGCCTCCGCCATCGCCTCGACAACGGTCTTGCCTGTAACAAAAAATTCTTTACTCATAACTTTATCCTTCTGATTATCTAAATATCGTTATCATTTTTTGCGTTTCTCGAATTTCGAGCCGCTCTTGTCGTCCTTGAGCTTCGGTGCATCCGCCGTATCGACCTTCGGCACGGTGCCATCGTCGCTGTCATGCTTTGCCGACGGCGCATTTGCGGAAAGAACATCATAATCCTCATCGTCGTCGATGTGGTGCAGACTGTGCGGGCGCTCACCCGACGGTATACCCTCACGCTTCGCGGGCTTCTTCTTCAGAGATGATCCCGCAATCTCACGCTCCGCCGCCTTGTAATCTTCCTCGGTAAACTTGGGAATCGGCATTATCTTGTAGAACAGGAGCTGCTGAAGCGTCTGGAGCACGTTTCTGAATATCCAGTAAATACCGATCGCCGCCGCGTACTTGTATGCGAACCATGCGGAGAGAAGCGGCATCGAGTAAGTCAGAATCTTCATGGAAAGATTGTTCTGAGCCTCTTTGTTTTCGATGGGCTGATACGAGAACTTGCGGATGAAGAGCTGGCTGAGTACAAGTGCGACGAACGTCAGCACCGGAATAATCATGATAGGCGCAAGGAAGCTGCCCGCTTCATTCGGTGCGATGGACAGATCCATGCCGAACAGATCGAGCCTCGGTATAAGCGAATCGCTGTATGCCGAAAGGTTTGCCGTATCCTTTGCCACCCAGTTTGCCCACGTGTCCGTGTCGAGTGCCTTGAGAATCTTAAGCTGCGGGTTCATAGCTCTCAATTCAGCAAGATCAAAAAGTGGTAAGCCCCATAAAAGGTAAGTCAGCATTTGCTCTTTCAAAAATAATCTCTGCCGCAGTGTGTCCATGAACGGCATAATGTAATTTGTTTTGAATAATTTTAA
>CAZMRH010000090.1:0-3620 GCA_964568705.1 uncultured Lachnospiraceae bacterium | reverse complement strand
GCTCCCGTAATATCGATTCCGGTCAGGTTTACAAGGGAGTTTATCGCTTCCTCGCTGAGCCTTGAAATGTAGGTCAGCGGCTTCGTTACGACAGCGTACAGCGAGAACAGGATCGGCAGCTGGACGATGAGCGGAAGACAGCCGGACGCGGGATTGAACTTCTCCCGCTGATACAGCTCCATTGTTTCTTCCTGCATCTTCTTCTGCGTCGCCTGATCGGTACGTCCCGCGTACTTCTTGCGGATCGCCGCGACCTTCGGTGAGAGCTTTGCCTGACGAATGGAGTTTTTCTGCTGTTTTATGCCGAACGGGGACAGAATGACCTGCATTATCAATGCAAAGAACAAAATCGCGAGCACGTAGTTGTTCGTGATCATGTACGCGATACGCATGATAAAGCCGAGCGGCACGTTGATTATATCGAATATCTGCATATTTGTAATCTTTCTTGATTGTTATTTTTTTCGGCGGCGGCGCTTGGGTACCGGATCATATCCGCCGCGCCCGAAGGGGTTGCAGCGAAGTATGCGCCATATCGTAAGTGCTGTGCCGACGATGAGTCCCCATTCTCCGAGCGCCTCAATCGCATACTGCGAGCAGGTCGGAGTGAAGCGGCACGACGGCGGCTTCAGGGGGGAGACGGTTTTCTGATAAAGTCGCACGAGTGCGACAAGGGGTGCTTCAAGCATTGTTCTGACCACCGCCCGTGGGCTGGAGCATATCGGTTTTTTCAAAGCACATGAGCAGGTCACGTTTCACTTCCTGCATCTTACATTCGACAGCACGGCGGCGTGCGGCGATAACGACGAGGTTTCCGCGTCTGAGACCGACTTCACGGTCGATCTGGCGGTACGCTTCGCGGATAACGCGCTTTGCACGGTTACGCTGGACTGCGCCTCCGATCTTTTTTGAGGCTGAAATACCGACACGGTTTATGCTTTGCTTAAGAGGATTAGCGCTTCTGAGCTGACGGTCGCGGCGGTCACGGAGAATATACACGAACACCGTTCCGGACTTCCATCGTCTTGCGCTTTTGTACGTTTTTGCATACAGATGATTTTCGCCTATTGCGTAAAGCTTCATTATCGACACCATGTCCCTTCGGTAATACGATTAATCCGTCCGTGAAGGGATGAGCGTGACGGAATTTCCGCAGGTAAACACAAACCTCCGAATGAGGTCATTCGGAGGCCATTGGTCGTCATCTCCGACGTCGGAGCCGATTTAGTGGGTAAGTCTTTTTCTGCCCTTAGCGCGTCTTCTCTTTAATACTTTTCTGCCGTCAGACGTGTGCATTCTCTTTCTGAAGCCGTGTTCCTTGCTTCTCTGACGCTTCTTAGGCTGATATGTTCTGAGCATACTGGCACCTCCCTTATATTAGTGCAATTATTATTTCAATAATTTTTTATTTTTCGGCGCGTCAAATAGTTCGCGTCGCATAGGCATCATTTATTATACCTAAAGATGTAGGCATTTGTCAAGTGTTTTTTTAATTATTTTTGAGATAATAAGTGAGGGCACATGCCACGGAATTATCCGGCGCAGATGCGGATACGGAATCATCCCGGCCGGACATTCACCATGTCCCTCTTGACAATCGCACAACCGCGATATATAATAATACTCCACATCAAAATTTCAGTGAGGTATACGATGAGGCTTGATCTGACGCCGCTTCTTAACGGCAGACTTCGGAAGCTCGACTTTTCATTCGACTTTTCGCCGGACAGCGTTCCCGACAGCGCGACGCTTCCCGATTACATTCGTCTCACGTCGCCCGTCCGCGTCGATGCAACAGTCACACGCAGCGAGGCATTCATGGGACTTCGCGCGCATGTTACGGCGGAGTACGATACCGAGTGCGACCGCTGTCTCGACACGCTTCACCGCACGGTATCTTTTGATATGGAGCGCATCGTCGCAATGGACGGCGATATCGGTGAGGACTCGGGCGACGACGTCGTATTCGTAAACGACTGTTTCCTCGACTTCGACCGCGATATCGCGGAGGAGCTTGTACTTGAGATGCCCGCATACCATCTGTGCCGCGACGACTGCCCGGGACTGTGCCCGAAATGCGGCAAAAAACTCGCTGACGGCGACTGCGGATGTTCGAAAGAAAAAGAAATTGATCCGAGGCTTGCAAATTTGCAAAAACTACTTGATAATTTCGATTGACTGTTGTATAATGTCATAGATGTACTGTGGAATTGTGCCGAAATTGACGCAAAACACGGTGATTTGCATTGTCAGCATACCGTGTGACTGATGGCAATCAATAAAATTATATAAATCTACTTAAAACGGTCGGTTTTCCGGCCGCCTACATCCCGAAGGAGGTGTTTTCGATGGCAGTACCGAAGAGAAAAGTGTCAAAGGCGCGCAGAGATAAGAGACGCAACAACGTCTGGAAGCTTGATATGCCCGGAATGGTGAAATGTTCACACTGCGGTGAGTTCAATCTTGCACACCGCGTATGCAGCGAATGCGGCTACTATGACGGCAAGGAAATTATCAAGAAGGCCGATGCGTAAGCACAAAAATGTAAGCACTAAAGGAAAGACCGCTTCGGCGGTCTTTTCAGTCTATCTGTAACGTATCCTTGGAACAACGGCGCCTGAGAAAAGGATATGAACTGATCCGTGGGCAAGGAGGACATGTGCCGCCGCATACCACACCCTGCGGTTTTGCGAGTGCCGCGGAAGCCGCAGCGTGATGGCACGAGCGAGCAAAGCCTCTTGACGGAAAGCCGTAGGTTTATGTCAATCTCAAAAGACCGCTTCGGCGGTCCTTTTTCATAAGTGAGGATTATTATGAGGTTTTCTCCCGAAAAAAACGGTAAAAACGCGTCTGCCGCGGTTATCGCGCTGTTCCTGTGCGCCGCTGTCGCGTTCGGCGCGTCACTTCTCGGCATACCTCCCGAAAGTATTCTGCAGCTCACCGGCGTGATATTCGCGGCGGCGGCGATATGGGTGACTGTGCGCAAGAGCCTTGTCTCGTACACCTACATCATCCGTCCGAAGTCGGGCATCCATGACGACGATAACGGAAATGAGGCATACGATACGATGCCGCTTCGCAGTATTCCGAAATCCTCGCTTGAGCTTGTGATCGAGGAAGCGCAGGGCAGGAAAATCGGCATCGCGCGGGTGAGAATCAGCCTTGCGGATATCGAGGAGTGTGTCAATCTTCCCGATAACTTATCGGAGCGCCGCCGCGTGTACCGTGATCATCATGATGTGCGCCGCGTCGACTGCATCGGTGAATTATTCCCTCGCGGCATACAGCTTGTCGTATTTCACGCGGGTGACGGCGCAAAGTTCGGACTTCTCGTGCGAATGAGCGACGAGATGCGCGAGATAATAGGATAATTTCCGCGCCCTCAGTCTCACCGTTTACCTTTAACCTTCAGTCCCTCGTCTTCCACATGACGAGAAGCGTCCCGTCGGATACGGATATGCTCGCCGCATTCCCCGTGAATTCGTTGCTCACACCGAGCGGTACGCGGTCTGAGAGCACGGCGTCCGTCAGCGGATACCTGAGTCCCCTCTCCCATACACCGCGCGCCTCATGCGTCACGGCGAATACCGACACCGTGCCGCGGTATGTGTCGTCAAATT
>CAZMRH010000089.1:6399-7400 GCA_964568705.1 uncultured Lachnospiraceae bacterium | reverse complement strand
GACAGAAAAAAACTTGATATGGTAACGTCACTTGTCACAGAGGCGGCGTTCGGTGTGCTGATTTACAGAAAAGTCTGATATTTTTCGGAGGCAGAATGTTACCCGATAACTATTTACAAATCATAATACGCCTTGTTCTGTCGGTCATTCTCGGCGGTGTGATCGGCATTGAGCGCGAGGGCACGAATCACGACGCGGGACTTCGCACGCACATACTTGTCTGCCTCGGTTCGGCGGGAGTGATGGTAATGAGTCAGGCGCTCGCTGCGGAATACAACTGCGATATCGGCAGATTCGGCGCGCAGGTCATCAGCGGCATAGGCTTTCTGGGTGCAGGCTGTATACTTGTCAGCGGAAACCACATCAAGGGACTAACGACCGCCGCATGCCTGTGGACTACCGCCTGTGTCGGACTTGCGGCAGGCATCGGCTACTACTTCATATCGGTGCTGATGGCGGTGCTGATGCTGATAACGATACTTGCAATGCGCCCGTTCAGCGGCTTCCTCCGCGATAAGGAGAAGCGATGTGAATACACGCTGATAATCTACCTCTCGAAGCACGCCGACTTTGAGGATGTCACCGAATCCCTGCATGACCGCGAGCGCCGGATCCTGTCGGTCTCAACCGATGAGGACGGCGTGTACACCATTCATATTTCCAACGAAACGGAGAGCGGCATCAACCGTCTTGTCTGCTCACTTATGGAAAACCGCGGGGTTACGAGAGTCGAACGGGTGAAGTGAGGCGCATGTGTCACCATAAAAATACAGCCGCAGTTCAATCTGACTGCGGCTGTTATTTTGTTTATATATGTCCGGCGATTTACTTCGCACAGCTGACTTCCACTGACAGAAGCTCGATCTCCGACAGCGTCGTTTCCGAAACCGGCAACCGCATCCACTCGTCCGCACTTCCTGTAAAGCTGACCTTTGTCAGCTTGTTGCAGCCGTATAATACGCTTTCGTGAATCGCCTGAAGGCTTACCGGCAGGCTTATTT
>CAZMRH010000089.1:0-6389 GCA_964568705.1 uncultured Lachnospiraceae bacterium | reverse complement strand
CGTCAGCGCGTCACATCCCGCAAACGCAAGCGATTCGATCTCATGCACTCCATTCGGTATAGTGAGCGAGGCCATAGACGCGCACTCGAAGAATGCGCCGTATCCGATGACCTCTGTGCCGTCCGTTATCTCATAAGTCGATGCGCCCTTGAGGGGACACTGAATGAGTGTTTTCGCATCCTTTGAAAACAGTACGCCGTCGATGTCGCGGTAGTATTCGTTCGCTGCGTCAACGTAAATGTGATTCATGCAGCAATCGGCGAGCGCCGCTTTTTCGATTGATACAACACTTGCGGGAATGCGGACCGATGCTAACTGATAATATGAAAATGCAGAAGCGGATATGCACTTCACCCCCTCGGGAATTGCAGTCTCATCCGTATCGCTCAGCCTGTTATAGCCGATGAGCACGCCGTCGCCGACGATGATGAACTCGGTCGTCTTCTGATTCTTGTACCACTCCGTATTGTCGAAGGCCTGAGTGCCGACAGTCGTGACAGTATCAGGCAGTGTGATCTCGGTAACGTGCGTCGCCTTGGAAAACGCAAGCGGCGCGATGGCGGTAACGGGACATCCGCCGATCTCGGCGGGAATCGTGACTATTGCGTCATCGCCCGTGTACGTTTCGATCTGAGCCGTACCGTCCGCAAGAAATGTGTAGGTGAATTCGTCAGACGTGACGGGGCAGTTTTCACCCGTAGTCTCGGCGGCGAGCGTCACATGCTCTCCTGTTTCTTCCGCGGCGCATTCACTGCCGGAATCGGTCGATGCCGTCTGTCCGCCGCCGCCTGTGCATGCGCAAAGTCCTACAACAAGGCTTGCGGCGATTATAAAAATCAGTATTTTTTTCAAGTGATGACCTCCGATGACTTTATTTTAATAATTATACATACCGCACTGCTCTTTGTCAACAGTGCGGCGGTGTGCAGTGTCAAATTACAGTTTATGTTACACCGACGCGGGATTTACGTCCACACTGAAGCTTACGTTTCCGTATGACTTGTCGCGCCCGACCGACAAAAGCATGCCGTCAATGAAGCTCCTCATGCGCGCGCTCATTCGACATTTGACTATCATCCTCATGCGGAAGCTTTTGTTAACCTTATACAGCGGCGCTTCAAACGGCCCGAACACTACCGCGGGCATGTCGCAGTATTCTTCGGCAAGCGTCGATTTCACATATGACGCAAGTCTTGCCGATGATGACGCAAGTACCGCTTCATCCGACGACGACAGGCTTATAACGACCATGTCGCAGTATGGCGGGAAGGTCAGTGCGTGCCGCATCTTTATCTCGCGCTCATAAAATCCGGTATAGTCCTGAGCCGCCGCGAGCCGTATCACCTCGCTGTCGGGGTTCATCGTCTGAACGACCGCGCAGCCGTCAGCGTCGGCACGTCCCGCGCGACCGATGACCTGTGTGAGCATCGCAAATGTGCGCTCACCCGCGCGGTAATCGTCAAGATAGAGCGACGAATCGGCATTCAGCACTCCGACAAGCGAGACATTCGGGAAATCATGCCCCTTAGTCACCATCTGCGTACCGAGCAGTACCGCCGCATTTCCGTTTCTGAATTTCGACAGCAATTTCTGGTGTGACAGCTTACCGCTCGTTGTGTCCGCGTCCATACGGATCACCTCACGACCCGGCAGCAGCTCCGATATGACCTGTTCCGCCTGCTGTGTCCCGCATCCGATAAAGCGGAAGTGCAGCGAATGACACGACGGGCATTCTGTCGGTACGGGCATTCTGTATCCGCAGTAGTGGCAGTACAAAACACCCGAATCGCGGCGGTTTCTAAGGTATTCTTCGGGATCGCCACTTGCTCGCGCGGGATTTTTCGACGTGTGATACGTCAGCGATACCGAGCAGTTCGGGCACACGACCGCCTCGCCGCAGATACGGCAGGTGACCGTGCTGTTGTAGCCGCGGCGGTTGAGAAATACTATCGCCTGACGCCCAGATGTTGATGTTTCTATCAGCTTTTCGGCAAGTGTCGATGATACGGGCAACACATTGCCGCGCACTGCCTCCGCCCTCATGTCGGTGATCACGACCTTCGGAAGCTCGCCGTCGCCGTAGCGGTTTTTAAGTATTACAAGTGTATAAATTCCCTTTTCAGCCTTGAAATACGATGTGACCGACGGCGTCGCCGACGACAGCAGCATCAGTCCCCGACATTCGCCGCAGCGGAAGGCGGCGACCTCATGCGCCGAGTACTTCGGGTCGCTGTCCGATTTGTAGGTGTGCTCCTGCTCCTCGTCAATGACGATCATCCCAAGGTTTTTTACAGGTGCAAATACTGCGCTTCTCGTGCCGATGACAACGTCGCAGATTCCCTCGCGGATACGCCGCCACGCGTCAAAGCGCTCACCCGCCGACAGTGACGAATGAAGCACCGCGACGCGCTCACCGTAGTAACCGCGGAAGATTCCGACAAGCTGAGGAGTCAGTGATATCTCCGGCACGAGCATGATAACCCCGCGACCGTCCGCGCGCACGGCGTCAATCATCGACTTTATCACACGCGTTTTACCCGAGCCAGTCACGCCGTACAGAAGCGCCGCTCTCGGTTCATGCGTTTCGTACAGCGCATGTAGCGATTCGAATGCCGCGGTCTGCTCATCGCTGAGTATATTTTCATCGGGCGGTGTGGGCTTAATATCCGCGAACGGATCACGGTATTTCGGCTCGGTACGCAACGTGATGATGTTATGTTTTGCAAGTGACGAAAGTTGGCTTTTATCGGTATCAGACGAATTTATTGCCGCATCCGCGTCACATTCGCCCGATTCCGAGTCCCCGCACGCGTCGATTATCGCTTTCAGAAGCGCGATCTGCTTTGTCCCGCGAAGTCTGACAGACGCATCCGCGTCACCTGACGCAATTTTTTCGGCTTCCTCGGGTGACACAGCCAGTCTTACGGTAGTGACCGTCTCATTCTGTCTTGCGCCTTCGACGTACTGTTTCTTAAGTCTGCCCGTGCGGCACAATAACGTGACATCGGCGGCACCGTCGGGAAACTGACTAACTAAAATCTTTGCCGACACCGTGCCGCGTACCGACACATACTCGTAGATTTCACGTTGAATATCGCTCATCGCCGATACTGTGGGTTCGTCCGTCACGCTGTAATATTCGCTCAGTTTATTCACGGCAGATGCCGGGACTACCGCTCGGAACGCTTCTCCGATGGTACAGAACGTGTGCTTTTTCAGAAAGTCGCAGAGTCTGAGCGCCTCAACGTCGCAGAGTGCCTCATCAGACACCGTACCGATGCACTTGAGCCGTTTTGCATCAGTCTCATTCTTGATGCTCGTGATGAGAGCGCGCATTCTGCGGTTGCCCGAGCCGTACGGTACGACCGCCGTCATGCCCTCGGTGACCTTATCTTCAAGATGCGGCGGTATTTCGTAGTCATACGGCTTGTCCGCCGCGTACGGCACATCGAGAATATGCACCTCGGCGTACTTCATACTGCCGCCTCCATTCATCATGTTTTCGTAAGTTTTTATTATCAGCCGAGATGTGCGAGGAATCCAAGCTCATCTGTCTCGGTCAGCGTTTCCATGTTATATAAGAACAGGACTTTATCATAGTCCTCCCTCATCACGCTTCGCAGCATCGAATTCGGGAAATAGCGCACGTCGATTATTTTAAGGTCGTAGTGACGAGCGAGGAATGGTACGACGCTGTGCGCGAAGCTGTCCTTGAATACTAGGAGCACCTCACGCGTCTCTCCATCATCGCCCGTGTATTTCACATCTGTACGGCCGTTGTTCCCGCGGATGAACGACGCGTATTTATCCTTCGTTTCAAGGAAGCTGCGGTCGTAAAATCCCGTGAAGCTGTCGCCTGTCAACGGGAGCGTCACCGTGAAATTGTCGTCACCGTCATAGCGGTAATATTTCATCGTATCAGGCTTTGCCCAGCGAATTCCCGCACTTGAATAGGTCGTGCCGAAGAAGCTGTCGCTTACAGTCTCCACATCAAAGGCATCCGCCGAATAAGGCTTGTCACCGAGTGCTTCGATTATGTGAGTGTACGCCGTGTACGCGCCGTCTGTCGTCCAGTGATGGTCGGTTTTATAGTAGACGTATTCGCCCGCCGATGCCTGATTTCTCAATGGATCGCGCAGGTTTATGAAGTTAAGCCCGACTTCATTCGCAATCATGTCGGTGTGCGACCATATGCGGTCTGAAGCGTACGACGAATACAGTCCCGCCTTCTTGTCAAGCACATCCTGCGTGCGTCCCGCGAGTGCCGTAACCGTAGTCTTCCCCGCATTTTCCGCTTTTGCCGAAAGTTCTGCAATGCCTGACAGATTCGTGCGAAGGTTTTCTTCATTCGGATAGTCGCACCGTTTGATAAGGTAACCGTCCGCGCCGTCTATCGCGCCGTCGTTCTGGAAATTCAGCATCGCCGTCTCACCTGCCGCCTTGACACCGACAAAGAAATCGCGCATCGGGAACTGATCCGCCATATATGTGCCGAAATCCGCGGTAAATTTGCCGATTCTGCCGGAAATGTACTCGAAATACTGGATCGTGCCATTTCTGTCGTCCTTCGCCGACTTATCGAACGCCTCACGCGACAAATCGGAGAGAGTAATTGTCGGCAACTGCATAAGTTCGCGGTTTTCATCCTCCGAATACGCCTTATCCGGCAGTATCAGGAACGCCGCGACAAGTCCGTACAGTATCAGTGCCGACACCACGACCGTAATGAAATCGGCAACCTTCGACCTTTTGGCCAGTCCCATCTGAAGTTGCAGTATCCCCGTAATATCATCGTCGGCAGAGCCTTTTTTGATGAGCATACCGACGCCCGGCATCAGCTGTTCGGCGTCGGAAACGGTATTTTTACAATTGTCTTTGTTATCTTTCATCTCACTGCCTCCTTAAAATCTAAAATACAGGAACGGATTGTACGTTGAGTCGACGAGGTAGCCGATTAAAAGGCCGAACAGAAGCACACATCCGACTGAGGCAATTATTCTGAACACGCCGCTTTTTTCGTAGTATTTATAGTACAGCTTCCTCGGAAGCGGAGTTGACGCGACTCCAAGTATCAGAAGGAACACAAGTGAGCGCACAAGGTCGAACGTGACGGCGGAATTAGTAAAGCTACCCGCGCCGAACATAGTACCGAGATAGCCGACACCGAACGAAAGATCCTCGAAAAAGAACAGCCACCAACCCAGTACGATGAAGAAAAGCGAATAGAGGTGTGACACCGCAGACGGCAGCTTTGCGAGTATTTTACCGAGGAACGCTTTCTCGATTATCAGCAGTGCGCAGTAGTAAAGCCCCCAAAGTACGAAGTTCCAGCTTGCGCCGTGCCACAGTCCCGTCAGGAACCACACGATGAGTATGTTCCGGTAGCTTTTAAGTTTCGAACAGCGGTTGCCGCCGAGCGGTATGTAGACATATTCCCTGAACCACGTTCCGAGGGAAATGTGCCACCTGCGCCAGAATTCGGTGATGCTCTTCGATATGTACGGATAATTAAAGTTTTCGAGGAAGCGCATACCTAGCATTTTACCCATACCTATCGCCATATCGGAATAGCCGGAAAAGTCGAAGTATATCTGGAACGAGTAGAATATTATCCCGAGCCACGCGCCAAGCACCGTCGGATCAGCCGCGTTTGCATCTCTCAGCGAATCCCAAAGCGCACCAGCACCGTTGGCAAGTATCAGCTTCTTCGCCGCGCCGCACATAAAGGTACGTACACCGGAAGCGAACAGCGGCATCGAATGTGTGCGGTGGCGGAGCTGGTCGTCGACATCCTGATAACGCACGATAGGTCCGGCGATAAGCTGCGGGAACAGCACAACGTATGTACCGAAGGTGATCGGATTTTTCTGCACCTTCGCATTACCCATATAAATATCGAGCGTGTACGACATTGTCTGGAAGGTGTAGAACGAAATGCCGATAGGCAGGCTCAGTCCGAGCGTTGGGATATTGCCGAAGATGGGCAGATAATTAAGGTTTGTCACGATGAAGTCGTAGTATTTGAAGAAGCAGAGTATCGAAAGGTTCAGCACCGCACTCATGATAAGTGCAAGTCGCGCCTTTTTTTTATCGGTCTCGCGATACTTGCCCGCGTAGTAGCCGCACGTGTAGTCAATGATAATTGAAACGATCATTATCACCACATATATCGGCTCGCCCCAGCCGTAGAAAATCATGCTGACGATAAAAAGTACGATGTTACGCCATTTCAGCGGTGTGATGAAGTAAGCAAGCATCGACACCGCAAAAAACATAAACAAAAATTCAAGGGATGAAAAGACCATATTGTTCTGCCTCTCTACGCAGTAGCTTCAGTCCGGCTCTCGCGCCGGTGTTTTTTCGTCTGTATCAGTTTAATTAAAAGATTC
>CAZMRH010000088.1:0-7469 GCA_964568705.1 uncultured Lachnospiraceae bacterium | reverse complement strand
ACCGTCGCTGTTGATCTCATAGTCTATGCCTTCCTTGTACTCCACATCAAGTGCATTGTTGCGGACTGAAAGTATCTTGTCAGCCTTGAACATGAGTGACTCCGGCTTCATCGTTCCGTCTTTTTCGAGCAGCGGATAGACAGACTCATTATAGATGATGTCGGTGTCCCAGTACGGCTCAAGGTATTTGTCGCGTTCGTACTTTGCGCACGTAAGAAGGCTTTCGTTCGGATAGAAATTGTCCGTGTATACCTTGTTAATCAGAGCTGTATCTGCCTCGGACATGTTGTCACAATCTACGGCGACGGCAACAAGATAGATATATACGACATCGCCCGCAGTCATTCCGGAGAAAGTCAGGCTGACGGCTTCATTGTCTGAGCAGTCGAAATGGTACATGTTCGCACTGTAACCCCTTGTCAGATAAGAAGACGACAAATTAATAATTTCGGTTGTATTTGATGTTGCGGCTCTGAGTATAAGGGCGCCCTCCGAACCGTGTGCCGTATCGCCGAGGAAGGTTACAGTAACGTCACCGGTCGTTGTCGCGATGATGCGCGCGGCGTTTTCGTTGAGGCTGTATGCCGCGGTCGCGTTGACAAGCTCAAGAGTCGACACTGCGGTTTCATTGTCGTAAACTGTGACCACGTCGCCGGGTATCGCATACACACCGGCACAGAGCGGACATAGTGTTATCGCAAGCACTACGGTGACGGAAATAAGTTTGTTGATAATTTTCACGGTATAATTCTCCTTACATTTTTTCGCACATAAATATACACATCAATTATAATACCGATGGCTGACTTTGTCAATACAAATCGGCTAAAGTCGGTAAAAACCACATAAAAAAGCACGGCGGACGAATAAAACCTGCCGTGCTTTGAACTGTTATTTCTTATTACTCCATGCACTCTGAGAGAACAGGAATACTATCGGGTTAATTTCAAGCCTGCCGAGCAGCATTGCAAGTGACAGAAACAGCTTTGATAAATCGGAGATGCGGCGAAGCTGCCGAGAGGGTCCGCCATGCCGAGACCGGGGCCTATGTTGTTGAAGCATGACGCCACAGCCGAAAAGTTCGTTACAAAGTCAAGCTCATCGAAGCTGACGGCAAGCACAAGCCCGCAGAACAGGAGTATGTACAGAGTAAAGTATGCCTTACATTCGTCTGCCCGCGGCGATGACGAGGACATGGTCGCCCGCGAGAATCATATCGTCGCCGGACAGGATTATGAGTTTGCGGCCGCGCAGTATTCCGGCGATGAGTGTATTTGACTTAAGTTCAAGATTCTTGAGCGTTATGTCATATGTGTGTCATACCGTCCGAAACAACACCGAACACATAAAGACGTAATACTGAACAATCCCCGCAAACATAACGTTCGCGGGGATTTGTTAACCATAAAATACTTAACTTCTTTATCTCTTTGAGAACTGGCTTGCACGACGAGCGGCTTTGAGACCGTACTTCTTTCTTTCCTTCATTCTCGGGTCACGAGTGAGGAAGCCTGCCTTCTTGAGGGAGACGCGGAAGGATTCGTCAGCGAGAAGGAGCGCACGAGCGGCACCGTGACGGATAGCACCCGCCTGACCGGAGAAACCGCCGCCGCGTACATTTGCGACGATGTCGAACTTACCTGTAGTACCGGTTACGCCGAACGGCTGGTTGATGATGAGCTTGAGAGTCTCAAGTCCGAAGTAATTGTCGATATCACGGCCGTTGATGGTGATGTTGCCGCTTCCGGGGAAAAGACGAACACGCGCTACAGAGCTTTTTCTTCTACCTGTACCGTAAAAATAAGGTTTAGCACTTGTATACATTTTTCATTCCGTCCTTTCTTATATTTTCACTTCGTATGGGATGGGCTTCTGAGCTGCCTGCTTGTGTTCTGCACCTGCGTACACCTTGAGGCGCGTGATTGCCGTGCGGCCGATGGTGTTGTGCGGGAGCATACCCTTGACTGCAAGCTCAACTGCGAGCTCGGGGCGCGAAGCCATGAGATCGCGGTATCTTACTTCCTTGAGTCCGCCGATGTAGCCGGAGTGACGGCGGTAGAACTTCTGATCGAGTTTGTTGCCCGTAAGAACTGCCTTTGCCGCGTTGATGATAATGACGAATTCGCCGCAGTCAACGTGGGGAGTGAATTCGGGGCGATGTTTACCGCGAAGGATGGTAGCGGCTGCGACTGCTGTTTTACCCAGCGGCTTGTCGGCAGCGTCGATAACGTACCACTTGCGCTCAACGGCTTCTTTTTTTACCATGAATGTTGCCATTGCTTAGTCTCCTTTTATCGAATGGATAAATTTTTCAACAGCGTGATTATATCACACTCGTGACGTCGTGTCAATAGCAAATCCGAAAAAAGCCGAAAATATTAATAAAACGTATTTCAAACTCGCGAAATCTCCGGTTTTCTTATGATAGCTCACCGTAACGCGACTGCTTTGCAGATTTATTTTGTGAGATGAACATCCATCTTCAGGGAAGGTATTGTAATGCTTGCCGCATCGAACGCTTTTTTTATATTTTCGGCAAGCGCAAACTTCACGTTCCAGTAGTCGGCACTTTTCAGCCATAAGCGCAGGCTGAACTTCAGTGCGCTGTCACCGTGCTCGGTCAGACACACTTCGGGAGCGGGATCACCCAGCACATTATCGAGCTTTACGGCTTCTGCGAGCATCACCCGGCGTACTTCGTCAATGTCGGAATCATACGCGACGGTGAAGTCGAAAAAGGCGCGGCGAAGCCCTTCCGCCGAGTAGTTGGTTACAGTCTCGCCGGTAATTTTACTGTTGGGGATGACAACCTTGTTGTGTTCGTCGGAAATGATTTTAGTATAGAACAGACCGAGATCGCACACCGTACCGGTTACATTTGCCGCGGAGATGTAATCGCCTACAAGAAACGGCTTGAACGCAAGTATCATTATGCCGCCTGCAATATTCGACAGCCCTCCCTGCAGTGCAAGACCTATCGCGACACCCGCCGAACCGAGCAGCGTGATTATCGAGGTCATCGGCACGCCGAGGTACGCCGCGACAGTGACAATCAGTACTGCTTTCAGAGTTATTCTTAAAAATGAAGAAAGAAACGTGTGAAGCGACGGGTTGATCTTCGTACCGAGCTTACCGCGTTTTATACGCTTGTCAAAAAACTTTATCAGTTTAAAGCCGACGAACAGTATCACCGACGACACAACAAGCCTTACCGCGATGTTAACCGTGTTTTGCGTAAAATATGCACATAGTTCATCAAAATTCATACACTGCCTCAGTTCCGCCGAATACGGCATGCTTTATTGAAATTATAACGTAAACGCCCCATAAAGTCAACACTGCCCGAAAAAGAGCGTGGTATGTGCGATTACGGTTGACATTCCTTGCACCGCGCGATATAATAAGTACAGACCATCATGGGAGAAATAATAATGAAATATAAAACTGAACTTCACTGCCACAATAAAGAAGTCAGTCCGTGTGCCGACGCGGACTCCGCATTCATTGTCGATATCATGCTGAGTCACGGCTACTCGACGGTAGTACTTACAAATCATCTTCACCCGTGGCCGTTCCAGTTCCGTCACCTTGAGGACATTTCGTGGGAGGAAAAGACGAAATTTTACTTTGACGGTTACCGTGCGCTGAAGTCCGCCGCGGGAGACAAACTTAACGTCATCGCGGGAGCGGAGATAAGCTTCGCAGGCACCTCCGAGGACTATCTGCTGTACGGTTTCACGGAGGAGTTCATGCTCGCGCATCCGAACTGCTACGACATGGCAATGGCGGATTTCGTGCCGCTCGCAAGGGAAGCGGGGATTCTGACGGTACAGGCGCATCCGTTCAGACCGAACCTGCACCGTGCCGATACCGCATTGCTTGACGGAGTTGAGGTATTCAACGGTCATCCCGGTCAAAATTCGCATAATGATCTTGCCGAAGAATTCGCGAATACCGACGCACGTCTTATAAAGACCTCAGGCACTGATTTTCACGATATTTTACATGTACCGAACTCCGGCATCATCACCGAAAGACCGATAAAAACGTCGGAGGAGCTTATCTGTGTGCTGAAAAGCGGTAATTATAAGCTTATACGCAACGACGCTTAAAAAGCCGAACTTACATTATATAACATCAGCCCCGCCATATGGCAGGGCGGTTGTTTTTGTCAGCGCTCACTGCAGATTAATATTGCCTAAATTGTCGGATAATTTTGCTTTTCCGGTTGTAATTCGCGTTTTCATATGATACAATGTCGGTGGATTAATATACGGAGGTATATATGTATGGTAAAGAACACTCCGGCTATGGGCTGGAACTCATGGAACACGTACGGTACCGACATCAGCGATGCGCTTATCCGAGAGACTGCCGATGCGATAGTCGAAAACGGACTTGACCGCCTCGGCTATGAGTATGTCGTTATCGATGACTGTTGGTCGCTCCACGAGCGTAATGAGAACGGTGAGCTTGTCGCCGATCCCGCGAAGTTCCCGTACGGAATGAAGGCGCTTGCCGATTATGTCCATTCAAAGGGATTGAAGTTCGGCATGTACTCCTGCTGCGGTACGCAGACCTGTGCCGGTTATCCCGGCAGTTATGAGCATGAATTCACCGATGCTGCGACCTTCGCCTCATGGGGCGTTGATCTGCTTAAATATGATTTCTGCTTCAATTCCGGCATCACGCCGCCGGACATTCTTTACCGCCGTATGGGGCTTGCACTCTTAAACTGCGGGCGCAGTATACTTTTCAGCGCATGCTCATGGGGTATTAATGAGACCGAGAAATGGATACGCACGACAGGTGCGAATATGTGGCGCTGTACGGGCGATATCAACGACTCATGGGGCTCTCTCAAAAATCTGTCGCTCGAACAGGACAGACTTCATCCGTACAACTGCGTCGGACACTTCAGCGACATGGATATGCTGACTGTCGGCATGAACGGCAGCGGAAACGTCGGCTGCGGGGGATGTACATTCGAAGAGTATAAATTCCACTTCTCACTGTGGTCACTTCTGGCGTCACCCCTGATGCTCGGCTGCGACGTGAGAAATATGTCCGACGAGACGAAAGCGATAATTACGAACCGCGAGCTTATAGCTATAGACCAGGATGCCGCGTCGAATCAGCCGTTTCAGGTCGCAAAGGCAAGCATATACAATAATGATGTGATTGTACGCGCATATGCGAGACTTCTGTCCGACGGCGACATCGCGCTTGGTATGTTCAATATGCTCGACACCGCAGCGTCGATCTGGATAAACCTTGATGAGCTTGCTATATCGCGCTGCTGCGGCAGGGAAGTCATCGCGCACGATCTGTGGTCGGGTGAGAAGACGGTACTCAAGAACGAGCACATGGGCTATACGCTTGAGCCGCATACCTGCCGCATGTTCAGACTGTCGGTTAAGGAAAAGAAATAATGTACTGCAAAAACTGCGGGAAATCACTGTCGTTCAACGAAATGGGACTGTGTAAAAAGCTCATCAACCGCGGCACGACGGAGTTTTACTGTATCGACTGTCTCGCCGAAAATCTTCGCTGTGACGCAGATTTTCTGAGAGATCGCATCAGTTACTACGCCGAGACGGGCTGTACGCTTTTTGCCGTACCGTGTAATTATAAGGAGAAGAAATGAGTAAAATAATACCAAAGCTTATATCAAAAAAACGCTTCGGCCCCGGCATGTATGCCTGCGCGTCGGCTTTTTCGGCTGACCGGGAGATGCTCGTCGGTGTTATCGGACGTTATTCGCTGTATTCATCCGACCTCGGCGAGACTTGGCAGATAACCGATGCTGCAGACGTAAAGCCGATTGACGTAAATTTCCTCCGCCTGTCCGACGGCACATACATCGGATTCGGATTTGATAGTGCCGTGCAGCGTCAGTTCCCGAAGGATCAGGAAAAAATACCGTATGTGTTAAAGATAATGCGCGCCGATACAATCGAACAGTTACGAAGCGGACAACCGACCGTATCGTTTGCGGCACTAGACATACCGTCACTTTCCATAGGTTACGGTGACAGCGGAACCGAGGACGATTATCACACGGGCTGCGTCGATCATGGTATCGTCGAGCTTGAAAACGGAGATATCGTCGTTTCGATGTACGGTCAGTTCAAAGAGGACATCACATACGTTCCGTACTTTGAAAACTACCACTTCTGCCAGTACCGCACGTGGTGCATTATCTCGCATGACCGCGGCAAGACATTTGAGTATCTTTCGACAATTGCCGATGTACAGACTCATCCGATAAACAGAGAAGCCGAGGGCTACTGCGAATCGGAGTTCCTGTATCTGGGCGGCGGTCATATCCTCGCAGCACTGCGTACGCAGGGACATGAGGTCTACTCTCCGATGTACGCCTGCCATTCATACGATGGCGGCAGAACGTGGTCATCCCCCGTGAAGATGAACGACTACGGCGTGTATCCGAAGCTCGTGAGACTGACGGACGGCACGATTGTGTGCGCGGCGGGGAAGTATCATAACTTCCTTCTGTTCAGCACGGATGACGGCCTGACATGGTCCGAGCCTTACATCATGGCGGAGAACACCAGCGGATGGGACAAGGGAACGTCCGGTTATCCGTCGCTGTTCGAGGTAGAACCGAACGTCATCGTGGTAGTTTACGACGACACGGAGGACAGAGTATCCGATTTTTCCGAACACCCGCTTGACCGGCGGATCCTCTTTGCCGAAAAGTACCGTATCACGCGCGAAGACTGAAAAATATATAACCAAAGCCGACCGGATTTCATCTGAAATCCGGTCGGCTTTTATCACTGCTGAATGTAGAACGTATTCAGTATCGTCTCGTACAGTGCCGTCTCGTCGATGTACTTCTCCTTGTACATTTCGCCGTTTTTCACTTCGCCCGGCAGATTCTTTACATTGCTGTCAATATCCATGTCAACCGCAAGTGAACTGAGATATGTTATCTCGCTTGGTGAAAAGCTTGTCGCCACGTAGTCCTTGATTTCGTTATACAGCTTTATCGGGAGTGTCAGATCGCTCTTGACCGCGCTTACCGCGGTCGGAAGGAACAGCTGCAAATACTGCTTCTGACGTGTGAGTCTTGCTTCGTTGCTTTCATCCGCAAGATAAGTACGTCCGCGGACAAATACTTCGGCATCGTCACCCATCAGGTGTAATGTCGCACCCTTCGTAAATTTCGGAGAATATGCGGTCATGTCGTCTGCAAGCGTCACCGTGACTCCGCCGACCGCGTCATTGATATTGCTGATTGTTCCGAGATATAGCGCGCAGTACCCGTGTATCGGCAGACCGTAGAATAGCTCAGACACCGCCTTTACCGTGTTTTCACAGCTCTTCTTGCTGTCGTGCAGATAGCTGTAGGCAAGTGCAATCTGGCGCTTGTCCGTACCGAGCGAGAATCCGCTGTCATCGTAAAGCGTCACGTCCGTCATGATATCGCGGGAGACGTTGATTAA
>CAZMRH010000087.1:0-7476 GCA_964568705.1 uncultured Lachnospiraceae bacterium | reverse complement strand
ACAAATTTATACGACATCCGTCAGAGGTTCTATCGGTCGGCGACATCGTGAGCGTGCGTGTAAAGAGTATAGATATGCAGAAAAAGCGTATCGCGCTGACGATGAAAAGCGGCGGCTGAGTATACGCTCACAGGCAAGGCGGGATATCGTATTACGGCTTTGTATGAATAATTAAACAGAAAAATGATCAAAATCCGCCTATTATATAAATGATTATCTAAAATATACAAGTTGCACAAATCAATTTCGCAATTTTTGGAGAAAAAAACTCTATTAATTGTCGGATGATTTTGTTATAATGTACTGTAGATATTTAGCGGGTACATACTAAAAACCCTATTCTGTAAGCAGGTATACCATTCAGGAGGATATATAATGGCAAGCTTATCACTGAAACATATTTATAAGAAATATCCCGGCGGGGTAACTGCCGTCTCCGACTTCTGCCTTGAGATCAAGGACAAGGAATTCCTTATTCTTGTCGGACCCTCAGGCTGCGGAAAGACGACTACGCTCCGTATGATCGCGGGTCTTGAGGAAATTACGGAAGGCGAGCTGTTTATCGGAGAAAAGCTGGTAAATGACGTTGCGGCTAAAGACCGTGATATCGCAATGGTTTTCCAGAACTATGCTCTTTATCCTCATATGACTGTTTTCGAGAACATGGCATTCGGACTCAAGCTGCGCAGAACTCCGAAAGAAGAAATCAAACGCCGCGTTGAGGAAGCCGCGAGAATCCTTGACATCACCCACCTCCTCGACAGAAAGCCGAAGGCTCTGTCAGGCGGTCAGAAGCAGAGAGTTGCACTCGGACGTGCTATCGTGCGTAAGCCCATGGTGTTCCTGCTCGACGAGCCTCTGTCAAACCTTGATGCGAAGCTCCGTGCGACGATGAGAACAGAGCTTACGAAGATTCACCAGAGAGTCGGTACGACGTTCGTATACGTCACGCATGACCAGACCGAGGCTATGACGATGGCTACGCGTATCGTCGTTATGAAGGACGGCCTTATCCAGCAGGTGGAGACACCTCAGAATCTGTACGATATGCCTGTCAACCTTTTCGTCGCAGGCTTTATCGGCACACCTCAGATGAACTTCATCAACTGCACGCTCGAGAAGAAGGGCGAGGATCTGTATATCGACTTCGGCGAGAACAGCCTCAAGCTTCCTGCGGACAAGGCATCGAATCCTGCGCTCAAGGATTACATCGGTGACGAGATCATCGCGGGTATCCGTCCGGAATGTCTCCACGACGATGAAGAGAGCATCGCAAAGCACAAGGACAGCACAATCGACGCGAACATCGAAGTTACAGAGCTTATGGGCGCCGAGATTTATCTCTATATTGAGAGCTTCGAGCAGGAAATGGTCGCACGCGTATCGTCAAGATCAGCCGCAAGAGCCGGCGACAAGATCAAGATGGCAATCGACATGTCGAGAGTTCATCTGTTCGACAAGGACACCGAACGCTATATTATTCACTGATAATAATTGCAATTCAAAGCCCCTTGAAGAAATTCTTCAAGGGGCTTTTTGCCGGGCTTTGAGTGGTAAACTGAAATTTATCGTGTAGGGGAAAAGAGAGAAAACGCGGCTTCTTTGAAAAGAAGCCTGGCAAGAAACTTTCCATAGGGGCTGATGAAAATATCGATTTACTTTATTAGTTATCTGAATTTCCACCAACCCTTATGGAAAGCTCCCGCAGCTTTTCTCAAGGAGCTACCGGCTCCCCTTCCCCTGCACGATAAATTATAGTTTATCTGTTTACAGCCGGAGCAGTACCTTTACCCCCAGCAGTATCAGCACCACACCGCCGATTATCTCCGCCTTGGTCTTGTACTTCGCGCCGAATATACTTCCGATATAGCCGCCCGCGACCGACAGCACAAGAGTCGTCGCGCCAATGCATGTTACCGCAAGTATAATATTAATGCCGCCTCCCGCAAGAGTTATCCCCGATACCGCCGCGTCGATACTGGTCGCGACTGCAAGCGGAAGCATCACAAGCGGTACGACCGAGCCGGTCGTCTCGTCACATTCGTCGTTTCTGCGGTTCTTTATCGCCTCTCGGATCATGTTGCCGCCGATGAGTATGAGCAGTACGCATGAGATTACCGGCGAGTACGCCTCGATATATTCACTGAAGCTCGACGCGAGGAAGTATCCGAGGAGCGGCATCACCGCCTGGAATACGCCGAACCACGCACCGATGATTAACAGCTTTACGAACGTTACACGCTTCATCGCAAGTCCCTTGCAAACCGCGACTGCGAATGCATCCATCGAAAGTCCGACGGCAAGCAGAAGTATATCAAGCAGATTCATGGGTATGACCTTTCGTATATGTGTATCTGTTATGCGAATTTCGCAATTTGTGAATGGAAATTTAAGGCTTGGCCTCTGGACACCCCCGCGGCATAGGAATCAGGCTTCGCCCGACACCTATCCGCTATGCATGCGAAAAGCGGGGAAAATATATATGGCTGTAGGCAAACATTCGGTTTAATTCTGACAATTATCACCGTACCCTGTCTGTATAATCCCTTGTGATAGTTTTTGCCGGGCTTTTTCTTGAAAATGCCGCGTACCTTTCCTCAGTTGAAAGAGTAATTAGCCGTCACATCGCGGACAGAATACTTTGCTATCGCATCCTCGTCGACGGTGATCCGATCGAAATACGCGCTTACCGCCGCCACGAATTCAGCTTGCTTAACGTTATCGTCGAATTTATCGAAGAAGTCCGCATTATCGGTATTTGACCACGCACCGTCGTCAAGTTCGAGCTTCTCTATGAAAAATGTGCCGTAATCGCCGCTCGATATCTGCGTCGTCTCCCCGACCTTCATATTGAACGCGCACGATACGACCTCGCTGACGTTGAAGTCGGTGCTCTTTGACAGATACATCCCGTTCGGGTAATTCGCCTCACCCGTGTCGTCATCGCGAAGCTCGGTATAGCTGTCGACAAGCGTGTCAAAATTCGCACCCGATTCAAGAGCCGCCGAAACCTCCGCAATCTTTGCGTTCTTTTCCGCAAGCACATCGCCAGAAATCGCCGTGCGAACAAGATTGCCATCATCATCGCGCACGTAGTCGCCCGCTTCGTCATATTCATACTCATACGCGTTATTTATCCAGATGAGCTTCACACGCGAATACTGATCCCTGTAAAATTCATCGCGGTCAGTGTCGGTGATACCGACCGTGCCGCCCTCTCCGTAGAGATATTCGTATACCTGCGTCTGCTTCTGCTCATCAAGGAATATTTTCCCCAGCGTCTTTGTCGATACGCCGTATTCCGACAGTGTCAGGTTCAGCATTTTCTTGTCGCCCTCCGCGTACACGTCAACGTAGTCGCTGATGAGGTCGTCGATGGACTTCTTCTCGTCGTCCGATATCGTGAGCGAATAGTCCTCAAAAAGCTGCATACAGACAATGGTCATTTTGACGTATTCACATATGAGATCATCGAAATACTCGGCGTAGGTAACGTCGTCGTAAAGCACCGAATTCCATATCTCCGGCTTGTCGCTGATGTCCTCGTAGGTGCCGAGGAAGCTGCCCTTGTATGAACACGCCCAGTATTTGTACATGTTCTCCGTCACCTTCTGGTCGCCGAAGGTCATCACCGCCGCGCTCCCGTCAGACGAGCACGAGACAAGCGGTAGTATCAGCGCAAGCGCAAGTATCAGTGCGAGAGCACGTAGTACATTTTTCATTCTCATTTTTTATCCTCCGGTCAAGATTAATCCGATAAGGCGTGATCCTCGATCATTTTCGCATATTTTTCAAGCAGCTTCGTCGCGTATTCGAGTGCTTCCTTTTTGGGCGGCACTCTGAAATGCACCGCGCCCTCTCCGCCGAGCGACAGCCTTGCCATGCCCCGCGGAAGCGATGAACAGAACCCTGTCAGAAGCGTGATGTCCGTATCCGACGGTACGAAGACAAGCTCTCCGTCGCGCTCATCAAGCTTCTTAAAGCCACACCTCTTGCCGAGCGACTTGAGATACGCCGCACGGCACAGGCTGACCGCTTCTCTCGGCATTTCGCCGAAGCGGTCGAGGAATTCGCCGATCACGTCGTCCATATCCTCACTGCACGCGATAAGCGCGATCTTTTTGTACATCTCGATTCGGCTGCCCGGATCGGGAATGTAGTTTTTAGAAATATACGCGTCGGTGCGCATGCTGACGCTGCATTCCGGCTCCGGCTCGACGACAGTTCCCTGTTCCTCGAGCACCGCTTCGTTCAGAAGCTTCACATACATATCATAGCCGACCGCGTCCATGTGACCATGCTGTTCCGCGCCGAGAATATTGCCCGCGCCGCGTATCTCAAGGTCGCGCAGCGCAATGCGGAAGCCCGCACCGAACGACGCGTATTCCTTTATGGCGCGAAGCCGTTTTTCCGATATTTCGGAGAGCTGCTTCATGCGCGGATAGGTGAAGTACGCGTACGCACGCCTGCTGCTCCTTCCGACACGTCCGCGAAGCTGATGAAGCTGCGATAGCCCATAACAGTCGGCATGCTCGATTATCAGCGTGTTCGCGTTCGGCACATCGACGCCCGTTTCGATTATCGTTGTACATACAAGTATGTCCGTCTCACCGTCAACGAGCGACTGCCATATCTCCTCAAGCTGATCCTTTTCGGTGCGCCCGTGTGCGACGGCGATATGTGCGTCGGGAAACTGGCGTGACAACCGTCCGGCGACGTTGTATATCGACTCGATGCGGTTGTGCAGGTAGAATACCTGACCGCCGCGGCGAAGCTCCCGCCGTATTACTTCACCGATGATGCCCTCGTCATGCTCCATGACGTAGGTCTGCACTGGCTGACGCATGCCCGGCACGTCCTCAAGAAGGCTCATGTCGAGTATGCCGCTCATCGCCATATTCAGCGTGCGCGGTATAGGTGTCGCCGTAAGTGTCAGCACGTCCGCGTTCGCCGCGATCTGTTTTAGTTTTTCCTTTTGTGCCACGCCGAAGCGCTGTTCCTCATCTACGATGACAAGTCCGAGGTTTTTGAACTCCACATCCTTTGAGATAATGCGGTGCGTGCCGATGATGAGGTCAGTTTCACCGCGCTTCAGCCGACGGAGAGACGCGGTCTGCTGGGCGCTCGTCCTGAAACGTGATAACATATCGACTGTGACCGGAAAGCCGCGGAATCGACTCTGAGCGGTCTGAAAATGCTGATACGCGAGTATTGTCGTCGGCACAAGCAGTGCGACCTGTCTGCCGCTTCTTATCTCCTTGAACGCGGCGCGGAGTGCGACTTCGGTCTTGCCGTATCCGACATCGCCGCAGATAATCCGGTCCATCGGACACGCCTTTTCCATATCGCGAGATACATCCTCAATCGCGCGGAGCTGACTGTCCGTCTCCTCATATTCAAACGCGTCGGCAAACTGGAGGCTCATCTCGTCGTCAGATACCGCCGCAAGTCCCGGTGTACGCTGACGTCGTGCGTACAGCTCGATAAGTTCCTTCGCCATGTCACGCGCCGCACCCTTCGCACGGCTTTTCGCGCGCAGCCAGTCAGCGCCGCCCATCTTCGAGAGCTTCACTCCGCCCGATCCGTCACCTGCGCCCGCACCGATGTACTTTGACACCATGTCGAGCTGATCGACGGGCAAAAACAGTTTATCCCGTCCGGCGTACTTGATGTAGACGTAGTCGCGTGATACGCCGTCGACCGTCAGGTTCTCAAGTCCCATATACTGTCCGATACCGTATGCCGCGTGAACGACAAGATCGCCGACGGTCAGGTCGTTATACGACATTATCGCGTTCGCGGCGCGCTTCGGTGCCTTTATGCGTGACCGCTTTTTCGGCGCACGAGTGCTGTTTGAGTAATCAAGTATCACAAACTTCGGCGCGACCGACTCAAATCCGCCTATACCGAGCCCTGCGAGCAGTATGACGGGGGATGCACCGCCCGATTCGGTTATTTTATTATAATCTCGTACCGCGCTGTCAGCCGATATAGACTCAATGCCGACCTCGCGCATCAGTGCTGCGATTCCCTCAGCCTCAGTCTCGCTGTCGAACGCGACAGCCCTTACGTAGCCGCCCGCCGCGAAGGTCTGCAGATCTTCGAACAGGAGTGTCGTATTACCGTTATAAACAGGCGTATGGCGCGTCGCAAAGTCAAAGCTCGCCGCAGCACCCTCATATGAGCATCTGAACGCGTCGGCGATCACCGTCGGCACGTTGCGCATCATCTCGTTTATTCTGCCGAAGCCCGCGAAGTACGCGGCGTTCTTTCGTACGGCAAGCTCGCCGTCCTCAAGCATATCAGCCACGGACTGGTTGATGAACGCCTCGTAGTCCTCGCTTTTCTTTTTTGCCGCCGACGAATCGGAGATAAGGCACACGCCGTCGAAATAATCAAGGAGGCACGATACGCCGTCGCTTATATACGGCAGATATTTATCCGCAAAGTCGATGGGCATATCGTTCTCTAGTGCAGCGATCTCGGACGCAAGCAGGTCTGTTACGCGCTCTTCACCCTTCGCGCTTTCAAGTTTTTTCTTCTGCTTCGATACTGACGCCGCGATCTCCCGGCGCACGTCACTTGTTAAGATTATCTCCCTCGCCGGAGGAATCGTGATACCCCCGACCGTCTCCCCCGACCGCTGGGATGCGATATCAAACGGTGCGATACGGTCTATCTCATCGCCGAAAAATTCAATCCTGTACGGCACATCACCCGGCGCGAATATGTCAACGATATCTCCGCGGCGTGCGAATTGTCCCGCACCCTCGCAGAACTCCACGCGCACATATCCCGCGCTGATGAGTCTCTCGCACAGCTTCTCCGGATCGCACGGTGTCTGCGAATCGACTGTCACCGTCGACTGCCAGAGCTGCGTCTTGCGCATCGTCGCCTGTAGTACGGCGGGTGAAGTCGAGCAGATGATGAACGCTTCGTCCGACAGCGACAGCGCGGAGAGCACACGAAGCCTCGCATGCTCATACTCATGCGACATCGCTGCGCCGCCGAAGGAATATTCGCGCACCGGGAACAGCATCGCGGAAAGTCCCCTTGTTACGAGCCTGTCGCGAAGCGTCACCGCGTCCTTTTCCTCGGGTAAAAGGACAAGCATGCGGTGTCTTCCTATACCGTGTGTCACGTCACCCGCCAGACACTGCGTGAATATGTCGGTCGCGCCCTCGGACAGTCCCGTGACGCACAGCGGATGCTTAACATTCGCCTTTGCCGACGCGCGGACTGCCTCGATAAGCTTCTTATATTCGCGTCCGCTTCTGAACAGCCGCTCCGGTATCAGCATCTCCGGCGGCGCGCTTATGCTATTTTGCTCCATCTTCACTCTCTCCGTAGCGCACGCCGTTGAATCGGCTCATTGCATCCTCAGTTTTATTCTCAAGTATCATTTCAAGTGCGTCCGGCACGTCTCCGAGTACCTTAAAGAATGCCGCACGGTCAGCCTGCGGCATCATACCGAGC
>CAZMRH010000086.1:0-7587 GCA_964568705.1 uncultured Lachnospiraceae bacterium | reverse complement strand
ACCTACGCCTCCAGCAATCAGGAGGACAACAAGATGCTGAAGCGGCGTATGTGGGACTACGATTCTTCACAGGGCCTCTTCACCGGTACAGCCGGAAACCCGATCAGGTTTGTTTCGAGCGCAAGCTATTCTCCCACACTGCATGACAGTATAAACTACTGCGACTACATCGATGAAAGCCATACCCTCATTTATCTGAAGCATGAGGAAGTCGGTCACTCGCTGTCGAACTTCGTTTTCTCCTTCGACATCAACTTTACAGGATTCAACCCCGAATGCGATGAGGAGGTAAAGATAATATTCTCAAAGTTTGAAGTAAACTTCACACCGACAAGCCTGTGCTACAAGGTGAACAATGTTAAGACGACCCCCGTCTCTATCGAGTCAGTTTTTAATATAAGCAAGTATAATCATATTATCATCGCGCTGTCGGAAAAGCGCATGTGCGTATACGTAAACGGCACACCCGTTTCCTACATTGACGACGTAAAGCTCGTCTCCAGCTACTGGAATCAGAATGTTTACTTCATGCCGAGTGAATCGATCTATATCCAAAGCAGCATATATTCAGATGCGATAATCCGTCTCGCAAACCCCAGACTCGTCAACGACAACGAGCTGACATCGTACGACTTCGGCTACTACACCGAGGGTAACGACGGCGGCTTCGGCACGGACGAATACGAAGAATATATAAACCATGAGACGATAATGTCAGGTCAGAGTGTGGCGACCGAAACACTGACCAACGCTTTCGGTGCATCGCACTTCTTTGAGGATAATAATATCTCTTCATCGTCCAAGGTATATCTCTACGAGCGTGTCGATTATCCAGCAAACGTAAACGTCTTCGTGCTTGCGGATGAGGATACGATCCTGTCCGGGCAGGACTATATGTTCCTGTCGTCCGGCACATCGGGAGACGCGTATGCGCTCAATACCAGCGGAGGAGCGACTAAGGTCAGCGTAAAATCGAACGAAAACGTGCTCGGCGGTGACAAATATGTTTCGGTATACGATGAGAACCTTATCTGGGACACCTCGACTGCGATCATGAGCTACTGGAACAAGGTCGATGACCCGAACGATAACAGCGACACAATGGTGTTCAACGGCTACACATTCTATAAAACCGTGGAACAGGTCATGTACTACGGTACGCGTCTGAGCACCATAAACGGCGACTACCTGAAATATTACAATAATGAGCTGATAACCGGAAACATACCGATTCAGGAGAGTCTGTTCACGGGTCAGCAGTGCGTGACGTATAACGGAGATTACATCGTATTCAGATCTCACACCGCCGGCACATACTGGGGGCATCCCACAACCGACTACTTCGGTCATACGGACACGGCGTTCGGATGGAGTGCGAACACCTCCTCGTTTATCCAGGACATAAACTACGGCTCTAACGATCCGGGCGCAACGCATCCCGCTAAAATCTACCTCTACAAACGTGTCACGACCGACTTTCCTGAATTCCAGACTGCGGACGACGTCGCGGTAGTCGACTACGGCACGACGGCACTCAACGTGACGGCCAATGACCTCAAGGAGATCTATGACCGTCAGGTCACGAGAGTCGGTACCGGTTTGAAGAGCGAAACGACGCTGCACACGGGATTTTACTATCTGTCCAGAATGGCGGACGGCGGAAACAGCGTCACCGTTCCCAATGTCGGCACATTCACCGCGAGCGGCACGAATGTCCTGTTCTCCCCCGACATCAAAAACTTCCGCTCGGCTTATGAACTTTACTACGAGAGCGCACCGGCGTGGAGCAGCATTTATTCGTATGCCACGGTGACGGTCATCCCCTCAACTGTAATCTACTTCGAGAGCAGTGCCGACGCAAAGACGCTCACATGGACTGACATGGGCGACTATAAGCAGACGACGCTCGGCAGCATCACCTATACGCAGAGTAATCTGACACGTCACAAATGGAGGCTTGACGGAACGCCGTCAGCAGGTGTTTCCGTCGCCGATGAAATATACGGCGATCCCGGCGAATGCACGTTCACCGGATACAGCGGAAACAGCGCGATGGTCGCCGAGGTCGGCTTCTTCAACAAAACGTCCGACTACAACTGGCCGACTGCCGAATTCACATTCTGCGGCACGGGATTTGATGTGCTCTCGCGTGTGAACAACGCGTCGGGCGGTGTATTCGTCGATGTATACGATTCCACCGGCGATATGGTCAAGAGCTGGATTTGCAGCACATACTACGGTTATACATACAATGCGGGCACCGAAGAATGGGAAACCTCCGGCTACGTCTGGAACAGCGCCGACAACAAATGGCTTATTGACGGCATCGACAACTCACTTTATCAGGTACCTGCGATAAAGATGAGCGGACTTGACTACGGTGAGTACAGAGTCGTGCTGACTCCTTTCTACTCCGGCATTTTCAACGGCTTCGATTACAAGGAGCTTGAAAAGAACAAGATTTACCTTGAAGCAACCAGCGAAAACAGCGAACAGGTCACGGACTCGAAGGGCATTACCGCGTACAGACAGAAAACTGACGGTACCGGCAATCCCATTTATTCCAGAGGCGGCACGAAATACGGCACGATAGTTCAGCGGACAAATGTCGACGGCACGTTCGCCTTCAACCGTCACGGCGCACCGATGGCCATACAGGACAGAGAGCCTGCGTACCTTGAGGCGACAAGCGCGAACAGTGAGCAGTACACCGATTTGAACGGCGTTACCGCGTACAGGCAGAAAACCGACGGAAGCGGTAATCCGATATACGCGGCTGACGGCGGCACAGGAGCTAAGTATCACGTGTACACCGCGGATGAGTACGGCCACGTCGCGTATGTGACAAAAACTGACGGCAGCGGAAACTTCATTCAGGGAAGCTTCGTTCAGAATGTCAATACAGACGGCAGCTTGGAATACAAGCTCCTATACGAATACAAATATGATGCGGACAGCGTGCGCACGACCTATTCGGTAACTGCCGACGGTACGCTGTACGAGTATATCCTCTCCTATACGAACAGCGGAAACCTGTCATACTGGGGCAAGAAGGACGGCTACGGCACAATGATATACCGTCCCATGTATTACACGGTCGAACGCGGCGACAACGTACAGCTTCGCGGCGGAACATACGATTACTACAACTTCTACCTCGACGGCTTGCGCATCTACGACCCGATGGGACGCGAATCGAGCAGTTATGTCGGCGAGACTGATTACAATACGGCACTTGAAAAGTACACCGAGGACAATGAGGCGTATCCCGAATTCCATACGGTACGCGACCTTGTTATTGAAGATGCAACAAGCATCACGGCGGGCATTGGAAATGACGATCCTAATAAGCCGGCAATGGCAAGTCTCGGTGCGTTGTACATTGACAGCGGTGCGAATTCGATAAGCGACCTGACGACCTACAGGAACGCAGGTCCTGCAAATGAAGTGTATCTGAAATCCGGTCAGGCACTGGCGTTCTACCTTGTCACGACCTCTGACATGAGCGGCAACGTGCGCATCGGTCTCAAGAGCGCGGACGGAAAGCCTGTATCGGTATATCTCGGAAGCTCCATAACACCGGCCTTCTCGGTCACCTCGACTACCGAGCGCTACTATTCGCTCACCGATAAGGTGTCGTGGGAAGTCTACGATTACAACTACGCGAGCGGCACATATTATTACCGCACCGCACAGCCGATAGTGATAGCGAACGGGGCAAGCACCGGTATTCTTTCGATAACGAACGTGAAGATGACATATTCGTCGGATTCCGGCGGCTTCGGAACGATATCTTCTATCAACGGAGATATCGCGGGAATGAATTCCTTCCTTATGATGGACTATGCCGGAGTTGAGGCGGCGCTGAGCGAATACAGCTCGATTGACTTTGACGCGTTAAGTCAGACGCTTGTCGGTGATGTGAACGGAGACGGAAAGGTCAACGCACTTGACCTTTACCGGCTGCGCAGGTTCACGTCACTGCTTGAGGTCCCCGTTGAAGCTGACATCGCCGCATCCGATATGAACGGTGACGGACTTATCAATCTTGTCGACGTATTCCTTCTCAGACGCAAGCTTGTAATGTAACACCGCAAAGATAGCACAAATGAATAAATACGGCGGCAGTCAGTCACACTGCCGCCGTATTTTCATGTACAAACTTCGCACCGCTCTCTATTGATTAATTCGTTCTTATGATGTATAATATTATAAGTGCATCCAAGTTTTCCGGATAAGGAAGTGTCAAATGGATAATCAGACTACGGCAAGGACGCAGAATTCAATAAAGAATGTGCTGTCCGTAGTAATCCCGTATTTTATAATTGGCGTGCTGGGCTTTGTGAAATCGAAGGTGTTCGTCACAAGCTTCAATGACGACATCTATTCGCTCAACCAGCTTTTCTTTCAGATAATCGGCTACTTCTCTCTTGCCGAGGCGGGCTTTGAGACGTTCATCATGCAGAAGTACTACAAGGCGTTCTCGAAGGGCGACAAGGATGAAGTGAACAACATCTACTCCACCTCCGTCCTCCACTTCCGCGGGCTCGGTCTCATCATCTTCGCCGCAGGCTTCATCGTAATGTTCTTCGTACATTTCCTCACGAAGGCGGAAGTCGATGGCACATACCTCAAGCTCATCTTTATCCTGTTCGTAGTCAAGAACATCATCGACTACTTCATGATGTGCCCGCGCATAGTCCTCAACTCCGACCAGAAGGCGTTCAAGACGAATCTGCTTGTCAACGCGACTCGTATCCTTGAGAACACCGCCGATATCGTGCTCGCTCTTCTCGGCGTGGACTACCTCATCATCCTGCTCCCGGGAATCGCGATAAGAATAATCTTCAATCTGCTCATCAACCGCAAGGTCTACCGCGAGTATCCGTGGCTGAAGCGCGCACATCACAAATACAAGCCGCAGTACCTGAAGGGTATGTCAAACCTCATCTATCAGCGTATAGCGGGAATCCTCAACAGCAATACCGACATCATCCTCATCTCCACCTTCGTCGATCCCGTTTCCGTCATCATCTACACATCTTACAACTACATCACCAAATTCGTCGGTGACACGCTCTACGTCATAGCGACCTCCGTCACGCCGAGTTTCGCGAATGCGGTCAACGAGGGTGACAGCGAAAAAAGCTTCGGCATCTTCAACGAGATGAACATGTCGTTCTTTTTTGTCGCATCGTTCTTCTCGGTTGTACTTGCAGATGTACTTGATCCGTTCGTCGCGCTGTGGATGGGTGAGAAGTACCTCATCACGCGGCTCGGACTTTTCCTGATGCTGTTCATCATGTTCGATTCGATCGGCAAGCGCATGGTGACTATCGTCGTCAACGCACTCGGACTTTTCCGCGAAACAAAGATACCGGTGATAATGGAGACGGTCATCAACTTTATCACGTCAATCGTGCTTGTGCAGTTCATCGGGCTGCCCGGCGTGCTCATCGGCACCGTCGCCGCATCACTCCTCACCTCAGGCTGGTATAATTCGTACTATATTTACAAGAGTATATTTAAGAAAAGTGTTCTGTACTACATCCGCGACTACACGTTCGGCTTCGTACTGTCAGTTATACTGATACTTCTTGAAAAGCAGCTGCCGATGTTCGAGATGAATACATGGACTATGTGGGTGGCGGGCAGTGTGATATACAGTGTGATCGCGTTCGCAGTGCTGTTTACAGCGTTCTTTTTTATTATGAAGCCGTTCAGACGCATGGTACACCGCATAGTTTCGGCTGCCGTTATAAAATTTAAAGGTCATTGAAAGAATTTTATTAATGAATGATTGCAAACTCATCAGCATAATTGTGCCGGTGTATAAAACGGTAAAATATCTTGAAAGATGCGTTTCGTCGCTTCTTTCTCAGACGTATGATAATCTTCAGGTGATACTTGTCAACGACGGCTCGCCCGATGCATCCTCCTCAATATGTGAAAAGCTTCGCCAATGGGACAGACGTGTCACAGTGATAAACAAGGAGAACGGCGGCATTTCATCGGCAAGAAATGCCGGGCTTGACGCGGCAATCGGTGAGTATATCATTTTCACCGATTCGGACGACTATGTACTGCCAGAATTCGTTCAAACACTCTATACCACAATCACCCAGTGTGATGCCGATATCGCAGAATGCGGATATATAATTGAAAAAGCATCAAACGGTGTGAAATCCTATCGGCCGCCGAATTTTTTAATAACCGAGGGAAGCACTTCGATATGCGAGTTGTTCTGCCGCGACAGCGGTATCAATGATTTCCTCTGGAATAAGATATTCCGTCGTTCCTTATGGGACGGCGTTAGGCTTACATCGCTTGCCTGCGGTGAGGATTTTGAGGTTTTATGCCGAATACTTCCGAAAGTCAGCCGAGTGGCGGCGACGGAGGAGTGCCTTTACATATACTTCCGTCATGACGGGTGCATCGGCACATCCGCATTTTCCGAAAAGAAGCTGGACGTGATGCGCTCCCGTGAGATAGCGTATGATAGCTTCATAAGCTCTGGAATGGAAACCGCGGCGGCACTTTGTGCCATGCGGCTTCTGTCCTGCTGCTTCACGCTGTACAATCAGGCTGAAAAGGAGAAAGATAAAAAATTCATCAGTGACAAGTTCGGCGAATATCTGCCCAAGTCGCGCGGGGTGCCCGACAGCTTTGTCAAACGTATTTATAGAAAAGTGAAGTTCGGTATGTTTCGGCTCGCACCGTCATTTGCGGTGAAGCTGTTTAGGTAGATACGAAAATTTTCAAAAAGCACTTGATTGACGCGTAAATATGTAGTACAATTAATATGATAATAATGAAAGCCGGACTTTTCCGGAATAATCGGGAGGGCACATTATGGATACATGGGACAAATTCACAAGTACGGCTAAAAAGGCAGCCGGTGCTACCGCGAAAAAGGCGGGAGAACTGACGAATGCGGCAAAGCTGCGCATTGCACTTGCGGCTGAAGAGGATCGTCTTAAGGAGTGCTATGAGAAGATCGGTCAGCTTTATTATGACAAGGTAAACGAAGTAAACGTAAGCGATATCGAGATTGCAGGCTATGTCGGCAAAGCTGACGCGGCAAGGGAAAACATCCGTCTGATAAAGGGCGGGATCGAGGCGACGAGGCGTACAGTCGTATGCAAGTGCTGCGGTGCGAAGATGTCGAAGGACTGCGATTTCTGCCCGAAGTGCGGCTATAAAAAATAAGGAAATCTAAAATATAAAAGGCTTACCGATGCGGTAAGCCTTTTTGAGTTTTCCCTTTTATAAGAAGAACCTTGTGTGAGCATTTATCACAATCCTGACGTTCACACAGTACCTATCACTGTAAGCCCCTATCGGGAGCGCGAGGGACAGGTCCCTCGCATCGTTTCCCCGCGTGACGGATTCACGCATTTTTCTTCCGACGGGTTTCTGCCCGTCAAGAGGAAAAAACGTAGCCCCTACACCAAGCCGATCTCGCGGAGTTTTCCGATAAATTCTGCGGTGTCAGTGGCTGCATCCGCTTCGCATATGTCGTACTCGTCGCAGAGTGCCTTCACGATGTATGCTTCGTCAGGTGCGTCGGGCAGAAGCTGCCAAATG
>CAZMRH010000085.1:0-7694 GCA_964568705.1 uncultured Lachnospiraceae bacterium | reverse complement strand
GTGACATGCGTGACGTACCGGACATACTGTACATTCCGGTGAAAGCCTTATCTCCGATGCCGCCTGCCTTACCGCGTCCCACGCCGCACGAAATCCTACCTTAAGCGGATACGCGGCGGGAGTCGGTATCATCCCGCACGGCGTCATCGTACCGTCCCATGAGAGCCAGAACGTGCTGCGACCCGCACGGCACATTATTCCCTGACCCGGCGCACCATCACATTCCTCGTCAGTGAGATTGCGTATGCCCGCTTTAAGATTCGCCGCACGCTGCATGAATTTGTCACGGTCGAAGCGAAGCCTGTCCCACTTATAGTCAAGCTCGCCCGCATCCTCCGCGCCGCATCTGAAGCCGCATCCGTTCCTTCCGCTTCTCACGGGCGGGAACATGTACGATGCCGCTTTCATATTTACGTTCAGCTCACGTGATATATCGTATATTTTTTCAAGCTCGTCCGCGTTATCCGGCGTCAGCGAGCAGTTCATCCGCACAGGTATGCCCATCTCGCGCACCGCGCGTATGTTTTTTATCACACGGTCGAACGCCGCGGCTGCGCACAGCCGCTCGTATGTCGCGTTATCCGTACCGTACAGAGTGATGTTGAAGCGTGTCGGCGGATTGTGACGGAAAAAGTCGAGTTTTTCCCCTTCGAGAAGTGACGCGTTCGTGTTGACCGAGATCATCAGTCCCATTTTCGCAAGCTCCGTAAAGATGTACTCGAAGTCGTCGCGGATAAGCGGTTCGCCGCCCGTCAGAAGCAGGAACAGCATCCCCTCGTCCCGCGCATCGGACGCTAACGACAGCCACTGATCCGCCGTCAGCTCGCCGCCGAGCCGTGCCACTTCATCGACACTGCGTCGTACATAGCACATCTTGCAGCTGAAATTGCAGCGCGCCGTAAGCTCGAAGTTTCCTCCTACCGGAAGTCCGAGACTGACGCCTCTCGCGTTGAAATATTCGGATAACCGCGGTTCACCGTCTGCCATTGTCACCCTCCTCGCGGATTATCTCGTCAAGCAGCGCTTCCGCCGCACCTGAATTCGGCAGGCAGTCAAGGCGGAACATAGGTATGCCCGCACTTATCTCCGACATGCTGCGTGTGACCGCGTCCGCGTCCTGCTTGTTCCATATCGGAAAGAAGCTGCCGCTGAAAAGCACGGAAAACGCCGACGCTCCGCGGATGCGTCTGACCATGTTCTCCTTCGCCTGACCGAGCGCCACTATCGCGCGGATAGGCAGCGTCCTGTTCAGACATTCGCCCGAGCTTCCCGATATCGGAAGTCCGAATGCACAGTAGCGGTCGGTACGCATGATGAGAACCTTGTCGCCGTTGACAATTTCCGCCCCCATGTACTTACGCCAGATGTTCGCCTGTGTCGTCTTGCCCGTACCTGACGGCGCGGTAAAGAGTATTGCGCGCCCTTCGTAATTTATATATGATGCATGCAGCTCAACGCCGCCCTGCGTTGCAAACAGATGATCGAAGCCGAGAGCGCGGTATGTGAAGTTGTTCTTGATTCGCGGTGCCTCGCACTCGAGCATCCAGCCGCGGCAATACTTTGAATTATCCGGATAAAATACAGCCGCGTATTCGTAGAACTTGCGCTCCTCGCTCAGCGTCACACGCGAATACCGCCACAACCCGTCCGCAGCTCTGACATAACGCATGTGGCTGTCCTCCCACATCAGCTCGCCGACAGCTTCCGGAAGCGTTTCACAAAGCTCGAAGTCGACGACCGCGTCGCAGCTGCCCTCGCTCGCCTCACCGTCTGTCACAAACTGATCGTACGGTGGTATAGTCAAAAATGAAATGGGCAGCCTCGCCATGACGCGCAGCGTGCCGATGTCGTATATTTTGCTGTTATCACTCATTGCACGACACCATCACTATCCGGCACTTCGCGTCTGAAAAGAGCGCCTCATTTGCCTGTTTTATCGCGCCCGCGCCTATATCGCCGTAGTTGATACGCCTTGTTATCCCGCCGATATAAACGTCGCCGCTCATATATTTATAATAAATGTAGACGCCGGTCTTGTCCGTGTCCGATATGTTCTGAACGTTGATTACAGACGACTTTGTCTGTACGGTGAACGTGTCCCCGCTGAGAGTCATAGGTGAATCGAACCACGATACAGCATCGAGCTTTACGTCCGAGTACACACTGTTATCCGCAAATGACGCGCCCTCGCGCTCGCAGACAAGCATTTCCGACTGCGCCGGAAGCGATGAGCCGATAAAGGTATTCTGCGCATCTCCCGTACTCATCGTCACCTCAAACATTTCGATATCCTTATCGGTGTCGTTGAAAACGGTGACCGCAAGGGTGTTTTCGCGCAAGTCCCCGCTGCCGTCCTCGTAAAATTCGCCGGTGTACGCGCCGACCGCGATAAGACGGATACCGTCGCCTATCTGCATATGCGGAAGTGCGCCGTCATCAGGTATGAACCCCATGATCGGCTTGTCATAGCTCATCTCAAGCGGAGTCATAACAGGCTCGGTTATGGACACATCCGTTACTTCAGCCGTTTCCTGCACCGTATCGCCGCCGCCCGTACCCGTGCATGACGCAAGCATGGCGGGAATGAGCGCGGCTGCAAGCAGTGCGGCTGTTTTTCTTATATTTATTCTTTTCATTGTTTTTTCCATTATTCCTATCGGCGGAGATATCGCCTGAATTATATGCCATTTGCTTAAATCCGACAATTATCCCCAAACCGTATCCCTGTCAGCCCTGTACGGAAGCGCGAGGACATTTTCCCCCCGCGTCTCCTCGCTCCCTGAGGGACCGCGTCCCGTATTTTCAGGGGACGGTATCCGTCCGTTTTCGGGATAGTACCAATGTCCCCGCCTCTATCTAAAAAGACGGACAGCAAGCCATCCGTCTTTTTTGATATCTGGGTAAAGTCCGGTCGCGGGCAGGCTGTATTTCGCTGCCGTAGACCGCAGAATACTATAGTCCTGCGGTCTGTGGGCAAGTTTTGATACTTATGACTCAAATACGTTAGAGTCCGAGCTCGGTACGTAGTAGCAGATGCCGAAGTACTCCTCACCGTTGTTGGCCGGAGTCGTTGTGCACGCGACGACGCCGGAAATGAACACAACACGTCCCGCTATTACTACTCCGCAGGAGCCTTGTGTTGAATTCGCTGATGTGTTTCCGCAGCCTGCAGCTATATTTTCTGACAGTTCAAAGCTCTCATAACTTATTCCGGGCTTCATATAAGGCTTTTTCATATTTGTATCCTCCAATAATTTCATTCTTGCTTTGTCTGTCACGCAGCCGCGACGATTCTTCTGATCTCAAGCAAATCAAGAACATTCACATGTCCGTCGGCGTTGATATCAGCCGCAACCGTTTCTTCTCTTGTAAGCGTTGCCACCTCCGCGACGTAACGTCTTACCGTTAGAATGTCAAGTGAGTTAAGTTTGCCGTCACCGTTCGCATCACCCACGATGACCGATTCTCTGATCGCAGCGTTTACCACGTTCTGTACCGTACCGCATACACTTGCCGCGAACATCTGACTTCCCTGAGGGTCGCCGGCTGATACGATTCTGACCGTGCCGCCTGTGCCGCCCGCCGTAGTATAGGTAAGCTTGAGGCTGGTAAGTGAAAGGATGGTTCCCGCAGCGCCTGTGTTCGTGATGATTATCGGATCACTTGTGATGAACGACGTTACGTTGCCGCTTGCGTCATGCTCATATACTTCCCATGAAAGCTTGTTTTCATCATTTGTTGTGACCCCCGAGCCTACCGTATAGAACATCTCGGTCGCCGTCGCTATCGTATTGTTCACAAGCGTCTTTGAAGCGGAGGTGATGTTCGCGTGTGCACTGGCGGATGTCGCCGACTTGATGCCGAGCTGGATGTTGCCGCTGAAGTTCGACGATATCACAAGGTTAAACGCGATCGCCTGATTAGAGGTGAGGTAAACCTCGTTCTTCGGCCCTGCGTTCTCGTAATCGGTAATAGATGCCGTCCATGACTTACCGTCAATGAACACAGCACCCGTTCCCGTACCGTTGTCAAACGCGTTCTGATCAATCAGCAGCTGACGCAGTGTCACGTATACGGGATGCGCTTCGCAGTCGGCCTGATAATAATTCTGTGCCTCTGCCGAATCACCCATCGGATCATATATTCTGACCGCGTCGATATAGAATGTGTTCTGTCCGCGCTTTGCCGGATCAAAGAAGGAATGATAGAACGGTGTGATTACTGCCGTATATACGCCGTAGACAAGTCCCGTGACCTTTACGACAGGTATCTGATAAAGCGTATCAGACGATGCGGACTGTGTCCATTTGTCCGTCGCGCTGTCGTAGCTGTAGCCGTAGTAGGTGTCGGCAATCAGGCTCTTTACATCGCCCGAGCCGCTTCCTGCCGTACTGCCGGCGAATATATCAACGAAGAACGAACCTGTCGTGTTGTTCGTAAGGCTGACAAGATCAAAGCCCGTTCCCGCGAAGGTGAACTGCACTTTGGACGTACCCGCGTCATTTGTGCTTGTTATGCTGTGAGCCGAGCCCGCGCTGTACGTTGCATTTGAGGCATAGCCCGTATTGTAGCCGTACACCTCCTGATTGGTGAGTGTCGGCGGCACTTCAGTCCCGACTGTCGTCCAGCCGTCGCCCGTGTAGCTTAACGCCGATCCCGAATCCTCGTAGTACACGCTTGTCGCGGGGACTATCGTTACTGTGGAGTAGAGGTACGCGCCGCCCTGCGTGGTGTACTGATAGTAGAAGGTCACGATTGAGGTGAACTGCATTGAGCTTACCGTGTAGTTGATCTTACCTGAAGATATCGCCGCCGCGCCGTTCGACAGAGTGAGTGACGTTCCGGAAGTACCGGACTGTCTGGACGAAGTGTAGTATCCGCAGTTAAGCTCCGTATCGGCGGCGATTCCCGTCGAGAGTGACGATACGCTTCCGCTGTCCGACTTTGCGTTGACGGAATCGTTGTACGCCTTGACGTCGATGGTGGTCGTTGCCGCGAAGTCGATGACCGTCGTGTTCGGGCTGAGCATGTACGGTACGGCTTTTTCGTAGAGGTAAACTGCCGTGCCGCCGTTATTGTATCCGAAGAAATCTGGACCCGTCGAAACTGATGCTCCCGCGCTTCCCGAGGGAACGGGCACAACATCGTTGCCGTATGCGGTTGACAATGTCTCAAAACCGGCATTATTTGAGCAGTCATTCGTTATGTTTCCGTATTTGATATTATCAATGTAATAATCTGCGATATTGTCATTTCCGCTGTCTCCGTCAGTCCAGAGAAAGTAAAAGTACCTGCCTTCGGTCGTTCCGGTTGCCACAGTGATGTTGTCTATTTTGAATGTCGCGTTATTGCCCGAAGCGAAATCAATGTTGACGTGATGCCAGTTGGTGTTTACCTGATTTCCCCATGAGAACCCGCTTGAGCTGTAGTACGTTTCCGTACCGTTGATCTTTATTCTGTCTCCGTAAATGTACAAATTGAAGCCGCCTATTCTTACATATGAGCCGTTTATAATCGAACAATCAAATTCGTAATTGTTAAACACATTTGTATACGGAGTATAGATGTAACCCTCAACGACACAATTTCCGGATGGGAAAGCATACTGCTGTAGCGCCGATTCCTTGAAGTCAATATCTCCGGTACCGGTTGTAAGTCCGCCGTTGTTTATCCATCTTGCAGTCGATGTATCCTCTGTTGCAAGGGCTGTGCCGCTTGTCGTCAGATATTCGCCCGTGCCTACGTTCTGCAGCGCAAAGCCGTCGGTATTATTGCCGGACTGTACGTGCCATTCAGCCATATTGGTGACCGCATTCGCGCTGATGTACGGAACTCCGCCCGTTGTCGAGGTTCCTGCGTTGACCGTCGCCGCAGGGGCTGTGTCAAGTCCGTCGCCGTCAGCGTCTTTGAGCACCTTTGCGCTGCCTGCCGTACCACGGCTTGCGATGATGTACGTCTTATAGGATACGATGTTCGATACCTTTACATAAATATCGGTTGACGTTTCCGTCGTAGTTCCGACAAGCTTCGGGACAGCCTGAGTCGTCACGCTGCCGCAAACCCAGCAACGCGTAGTCTGAACGCCCTCGGAGCCTGTGGTCGGCTTCGTGGTGACTGTCGTCAGCGTCTTGTGCCCGGGTGCTGCGATCACATCGGTGTGTGTCGTCTCATCATCGCAGCGCGTGCATTTTGTGCAGGTATATCCTGTCACCGTGCAGGTCACGGCAACTGAATACTCCTGATAATCGTGACCGGGCGCGTCGATCGTGCCGGTCTCCATTATGTAGGCAGTACCCTCGGGACAGTTCTCCGCAACACAGTACTTGACCTTTGTTCCTGCCGTCGTACAGGTCGCTTCAACTGTCGTTACCCAGTCTCCCGCAGCATGCGTGTGGAGCTGCTGCTGATATGTATATCCGCATACCGTACAGGTGTAGGTCCTCAGCTCTCCCACATCTTCGTATGTGAAGTTATGGTTTTCGTATTCGTAGTGACCGTTGGTTCCTTCAGTGCATCTCGAGCATGCGCGTCTGTGCTGCGCGGCGTCGTTATAGTTGGTCCATGCGCCGTAGCTGTGACCGAGTGCCGTGATCTCCTCGGTCTTGGTCGCGTTACAAACCGAGCAGGTACGCGCACGTTCACCGGCTGTAAGGCAGGTCGCCGCCGTCGTTGTCGTCCAGTCGCCGAAGGTATGATCCACGTAAACCTTGTCATGGCAGACTGAGCATTCTTTATAGTGCTGTGTATCTCCGGCGTCAGTCCATGCGCCGTAGCTGTGACCAGTTGCCGCGATATCGCGTGTCTGCGCATGACCGCAGACCGTACAGGTACGTGTCTCAACGCCGGCTGTCGTACAGGTTGCCGCCGTCGTCACCGACCATGAGCCGTAGGTGTGAGCCGCCGTCTCATAGTGACCGGTAGTTCCCTCGGCACACTTTGTGCAGGCTCTGCGGTGTTCCGTCGCGCTGTAGTCAGTCCAGCTGCCGTAGCTGTGACCTGTCGCTGAGATCGTGCGGCTCTCGGTGCGGCTGCAGATCGAACATGTACGCGTCTCGGTTCCGGCGGCAAGACATGTCGGTGCTGTCGCCGTCGTCCAGTTGCCGAAATTGTGCGCCGCGGTTTCCACATTTCCGCACACCGTACAGGTGCGTTTATGAGTGTCCGCACCGTTATCGGTCCATGCGCCGTAGTTATGCGAGAGCTTTGCGATTGTTTCGGTCTTTGTTCCGCTGCAGACCGAGCAGGTGTAGGTCTTGATTCCTGTCGAAGTGCAGGTCGCCGGGGTTGTCACAACGCCCGCGTTCCATGAGTGAGCGGCAGTTTCGGTCGTACTGCAGACCGAGCAGGTGCGCTGATGATTTGTGTTGTCAACCTTTGTCCAGTTACCCCATGAGTGACCCGGTGCGGGGATGTTGACATCCTGATATGCGGTACATCCGCCGGTGCCGTATCTTATGCACTTTGTCCTCGTGTAACCCGCCACTGTGCAGGTTGCGTCGACTGTCGTGACCGTGCCCGTGTAGCTGTGTCCGAGTGCGCTAATGGGAGTGGAGGATACTATCGTTCCGCAGTCTGTGCAGACGGTGTTCGTCGCGCCCGCCGTCGTACAGGTTGCAGCCACTGTCTGTGTTTCGGTATTCGTATGCTGACAGAAGGTTCGCTTGTAGAGGTACATATTGCCTGCCGTTGACGAT
>CAZMRH010000084.1:7401-7751 GCA_964568705.1 uncultured Lachnospiraceae bacterium | reverse complement strand
CAATAAAAAACGAGGTAGAATATCTACAAATGATATTCTGCCTCTTGTTTTATGGCTCATGATGCGATATAATATTTATATAGAATTAAGCAATAATTTTGCCTTCTTTTTCGTAAAAAAACGGCTGATTGGTTCGCTTGTCTAAAGGGGATAAATCGCCATAAAAGAACGAACTTTTGTCTACCACGACAAGGGTTCGTTTTTTTGCGTTTTCAGGACGAAAACGGACATAATTAAGCAGAATATGGTTCTGCGGAAAAGCAAGAGTGAAAACAGTACGCTGTTCATCGACGCGTCAAAAGAGTGCATCAAGGTGACTAATAGCAATAAATTGACCACGAACGAGGGTG
>CAZMRH010000084.1:0-7379 GCA_964568705.1 uncultured Lachnospiraceae bacterium | reverse complement strand
AGAATTGTCAAGCTTTATACCGACCATGCCGATGTGGAATATGCCGCCAAGGTCGTGCCAAACGGAGATATTGCCGAGCAGGGCTATAACCTTTCCGTGTCTACGTAGCCAAGAAACAATAAATCATATTGGTATGTACCATTTGGTCGTTCTTTTGCAAAAAGCACTTTGTACGAAGTGCTTTTTTATTTTTCGGATAAATTAAAACTCTGATTAATCCGAATTATTTTATTCTCCGTTCCTCTTGACAAAAACATATAAATGTGCTATCATATGTGCAAAGACACATATGAACGAGGGTATATATGATGACTCATCAACACAACCATGATATGATAATCGCAAAGGTCAAGAATGAGCTGCCGACGGATGAGCTTATTTGCGATCTTGCTGACCTGTTCAAGATGTTCGGTGACACAACAAGGGCAAAGATACTGTTCACGCTGTCGGAGTCGGAAATGTGTGTATGCGCAATCGCCGAGCTTCTCGGGATGACGCAGCCGGCCATTTCGCATCAGCTGAAAATTCTAAAGGATGCCAATCTCGTCGGCAACAGGCGTGAGGGCAAGACGATATTTTATTTTCTGTCCGACGATCACGTCAAGACGATCATCGGTCAGGGCTTTGACCATCTCATTGAGGAAAGGAATCACAAAAATGAAAAAGACATATAAGCTTGAGGATCTCAACTGCCCGACTTGTGCGGCAAAAATGGAGGATGCGATAAGGAAAACTGACGGCGTGACCTCGGTGAGCATTAATTTTATGATGCAGAAGCTGACAATTGAAGCGGATGACGACACGTTTGACGCGGTGCTGAAAAAAGCCGCAAAAGCGATTAAGCGTATTGAACCGGACTGCCGCATCGTAATGTGACAGAGGCGTAATATGACTAAACGACAAAGGTTTACACTAATCCGCATAATACTTGCCGCAGTGCTCGGCGTGACCGCATATTTTTTGCCGTTTGAAGGATACATAAGGCTTATCACATTCTGCGTACCGTATCTTGTAATCGGATACGATGTGCTGTGGGGAGCGGTGCGCGGCATCATCAGCGGTCAGGTGTTTGACGAAAAGTTTTTAATGACCGTAGCGACACTCGGTGCGTTCGCAGTGGGAGAATATCCGGAGGCGGCGGGCGTGATGCTGTTCTACCAGGTAGGGGAGCTGTTCCAGAGCATCGCGGTCGGCAAAAGCAGGAAATCGATCGCGGCGCTTATGGATATCCGCCCCGACTTCGCCGTAGTAATACGCGGCGGCGAGGAGGTTACGGTATCGCCGGATGAAGTGGAAATAGGTGAGATTATCGTTATACGTCCCGGAGAGAAAGTGCCGCTTGACGGCGAGATAACCGACGGTCAGACTTCAGTCAACACCGCCGCACTGACAGGCGAAAGTCTGCCGCAGGACAAGGCTGTCGGCGACAAGGTGGTCAGCGGCTCTATAAATATCGGCGGTGTGATAAAGGTTAAATGCGAGAGCTGCTTTGCCGAGAGCACGATATCTAAAATACTTGAGCTTGTAGAAAATTCATCTGCCAAGAAAGCACGGGCGGAGAACTTCATTACGCGCTTTGCACGTTACTATACGCCGTGCGTTGTCGCGGGTGCGGTACTCCTTGCGCTCATACCGCCGCTTTTCTTTTCACAGGGATGGAGCGAATGGATAAACCGCGCGCTGATATTCCTGATGGTGTCATGCCCGTGCGCACTTGTCGTATCGGTGCCGCTGACGTTCTTCGGAGGTATCGGCGGTGCATCGCGCGACGGCATACTCATCAAGGGCGCAAATTATCTTGAGACGCTCTCAAAGATCGACACGGTCGTTTTCGATAAGACCGGTACACTCACGAAGGGAAGCTTCGCAGTCGATGCGATTCACCCGACAGGTATGACGGAAGCGAAGCTGCTCGATATTGCGGCGGCGGCGGAGAACTTCTCCACTCATCCCGTAGGAGAGTCGATCGTCGCGGCGCACAACGGACATATCGACAAGTCGCGCATCGGACGCGTCACCGAGGAGGCAGGACTCGGTATAAGCGCCGTGATCGACGGTGAGACGTATTACGTCGGCAACAGTACACTAATGGACGAAGTCGGCGCCGCATGGCGGCAGTGTCATCTGCCCGGCACCGTGATACACATTTCAAAAATGAGCGAATACATCGGTCACATCATCATCAATGATGAGCTGAAGCCCGATTCAGCCGACGCAATATCCATGCTTCACGACGCCGGAGTTTCAAAGACCGTCATGCTCACGGGAGATACAGAATCAGTCGCGGCAAGCGTCACGGCGAAAGTCGGAATCGACGAATATCACGCATCGCTTCTGCCCGATCAGAAGGTGACTGCGGTCGAAGCACTGCTTTCGCAAAACCACCGTGTCGCCTTTGTCGGCGACGGGATAAACGATGCACCCGTGCTCTCCCGCGCGGATATCGGTATCGCGATGGGTGCGCTCGGAAGTGACGCGGCGATAGAATCGGCGGACATCGTGCTGATGGACGACAGTCTCCCGAAGCTCTCGAAGGCAATCCGAATATCCAGAAAGACAATGCGTATCGTGCGTCAGAACATATGCTTTTCGCTCATCGTAAAGGCGGCGATACTTGCACTGAGCGCCGCGGGACTTACGGACATGTGGATAGCGGTATTCGGCGACGTGGGCGTGATGGTGCTGGCTATCATGAACGCGGCGAGAACGATGCTACGCGCACGTGGTACGATAAAGTAAGCTCTGCTGCGGTATCAACGAAAAAATGGCGGAATCCGTATACTTACGGACTCCGCCATGCTTTATTTTATTTGATTTTCTTAAAGTGCGACTTCCTTGCCGGTCTTTGACGACTCATATATTGCGGTGAGTATCTTTATCATGTCAACGCCCTGCTGAGGTTTAAAGCACGGTTCCGTACCGTTCAGCACCACGTCCACATAGTGACGCAGATTGCCCTCGTGACCGCCCACCGTATTATCTATGTTGAGCGGGATATCCTCAAGATTTCCGTTCTTATCCTCGGTGTAAATGGTGCAGCCGGTGCCGCTCTGCTCCCACGTGAAGCCCGCCTTTGACCCGCGAAGCTCGACGAAGTTGCGTTCCCCCTCAATGTTCGATGCCCAGCTGAACTCTATCTGCAGGCATGCACCATTGTCGAACTTGATGAAGCCCATCGCAAGGTCCTCAACGTCGAACGTGCCGCCGGAAATGCTGTCGCCGTATGCCGCGTTCGCGGAATCCGCGTCGGCGTCATTCTCGGCAAACTTGTTGAAGGTCGAGCCTGATACTGAGACAGGTGTGGGGTTGCCCATCAGCCATATCGCAAGGTCGATCATATGTACACCGAGGTCGATGAGCGGACCGCCGCCCGACTGAGCCTTCGTCGTGAACCAGCCGCCCTTGCCGGGTATACCGCGGCGGCGAACCCATCCGCAGCGACCGCAGTAGATGGTGCCCGCACGGCCTTCTTCGATGTACTTTTTGAGTTGTCCCGACGCATCCGCAAAGCGGTTGTTTCTCATTACCATCAGGTGACGGTCGTTCTTTTCTGCCGCTTCCTTCATCTTGAGAACGTCCTCGACGCATACCGAGTCCGGCTTCTCAGAGAACACGTGCTTACCTGCGTTCAGCGCCTTCACCGCGAAGGGCGAGTGCAGATAGTTCGGCGTACAGATATCGACCGATTCGATGTCGGGATCCTTCAGGAATTCGTCGAAATCGCTGTATGTACGGGCATTCACGAACGGCTTTTTACCTTCGTATTCACGCTGCGCCATCTCGACTGCACGCTCACCGACGATATCGCAGAACGCGACTACCTCAACATTGTCCATGTTCGCGTATGCCGGAAGATGTGCCCATCTGCAGATACCGCCGCAGCCGACTATGCCTATTTTTAGCTTCTTTGCCATAATGATCTCCTTTTCGGGAATAATGTTTTTCAAAAGCTATTTTACTCCCTGTTTTCCGAAAGGTCAAGTACGATAGCGAAAAAAGTGGCATAATTCATCAAAAAAATCAGATGAGCGGGAGTTGGCGGGAGCGGGAAGGTGTATTGCGCTTAGATTATGCCATTATGACGGCTTACATCTCCTCAAGCCGCTTCACAAGTGCCTTGAAGCGAGGCGAGGTCACAACGGGATTGCCCGTTTTGTCGCCGCATTCGTCATAGCAGGCGACGAGGTCCCAGAGGTAACCATCCTTGATCTTCGCAAGATCGGTGCCCGTCAGTTCATGATTTTTGCTTCCGAGCAGCTTTTCGCGCGTCTTTTCAAGCTCGAGACCGCCGTCCGCCAGCTTTTTGTAAAGCGCATATTCGGCTTCATCCGCCGCGGTCAGCATCTCCGCATAGTCGATCACCTTCTCGGTGTCGCCCGAACGCAGATATTCCTTGGCAAGTACCGTGATCGCGTCCCTGCGGAACTCCGATACGGTGATCGCGTCGCCTGCGTCGGAAAACGCGTCGCACAGCGTAACCATAAACTCCCATACGCTTATCGCGTTCTCCCTCATCGGCGCACCCACGACCGAGTACGCGCTTCCGACAAGGCACACCTTCCACAGAATTTCGTAAACTCCGCTCACGAACATCTGCCGTGCCGCACTTATACGCGCGTCATAATCCTTCTTGAGTATTGCGATGCGGTGCTGCGCTTTCAGCTTTTCGTCCTCCGGTAAAAGATCAGCCTCGCTATCCGCCTTGTCATAATCGCCGGTGAGACTGTAAATCTCGCAGAGGCATCTGTGAGCACCGATCTGCCTTGAGATGTCGCGATCATAGTTGACGACGGAGGTCAGTATGCGCTCAAGCTCGGTGAAAAGCGACTGTACTTCGCCGTCGGTCAGCTCAAAGTATTTGTCCCTTACAGCGAACTGAAGGTATGCTGCGCCGCGCCACGCACAGTTCAGCGCGATTCCGTAATTGAGCGGATACTTGCGTACAAGTTCACGCAGCGCAAGATACTCTTTTTTGATCTTGTCGCAGCCGCGCTTGCCGACAGTCTGATTGTCCCAGCCCTCCTTCCACATATCGTCCGCCATCTGTCTCACCTCAGCGATGTCGTTCTCCTCACTGCCGCCCATGCCGAGAATGGAGTCCGTCGTTACCCCGAGTACCTTTGCCAGCGGTACGATCTGCGAAATGTCGGGCATACCGCCGTCGCATTCCCATTTTGACAGAGTCTGTCCCGATACGCCGATGCGCTCGGCAAGCTCTGTCTGGGTAAAGCCTGTGTTCTTTCTGAATAATTTAATCCTCTGCCCTGTGGTCATCATAATTGATGCCCCCTTTCTTTCTGCTTACATAATACCATTCGGTGGGTAAAAATAAAAGCATCTGTACGGATAATTTTTTTCAATCTGCGGCAGCGCGATTTAATTTATTTTTCAGTTTACCTCTTTTATTTAGATAAAAAATATGGTATACTAAAATGTAGGCTTGTTTTCGGGTATCACTTCTCCGAAAAAAGGAGGCATCACTAATGGCGAAATACAGACAGAACAGAGTAAATGACGCGGTCGCACTTGAGGTCGCGCAGATTTTACGTGAGATAAAGGACCCGCGTGTGTCCGCAGAGCTTATCACGGTATGCTCCGCCGAGGTCACGGCTGATCTGAAGTACGCGAAAATATATTATTCGGCAATGGGCGGAGACGCGGCTGAGTGTGCAAAGGGGCTGAAAAGCGCCGCAGGATTCGTGAGAAGTCAGCTTGCGAAGCGGCTCAACCTCAGGACAACACCCGAGATACACTTCATCCCCGACGAATCGGTGAAGCGCGGCGCGGATATTGCGGCGATTCTTCACGGGCTTGACATAAAGCCGCTCGCGGATGATGATATTGATGATGAGGCGGACAAATGAGCGAATTAAAGCAGTTTGACCGGCTGACCCCCGCGGATATCGCCGATATTTTCGAGAGATGCCGACGCGTGATGATTATCGCGCACCGCGCCCCCGACGGCGACGCGATAGGCTCATCGTTCGCGCTGAAAATAATACTTGAGGCGCTGGGTATCACCGCCGTGTGCGTCTGCCCGGACGAATGCCCCGAGAGACTCCGGTTTCTGATGTACGGTCAGGACAGCGTCGTCTATCGCGCGGGCATGGAGGAAGACCTCGACCTCATCTGCACGGTCGATGTCGCATCTCCCAACATGCTTGCGTCACTTGCCCCGCTTATCGACCACATTGCGCTGATGATAGACCATCATTCGACGGGCGACGTATTCGCACCGGGATATATCGACCCCGATGCATCGGCGTGCGGCGAGATAATATTCGGTTTATATGAAATATTCAGAAAGCGCGGCAGAATTATCGTACTTCCCGAGGCGGCACGGCGTATGTTCGCGGCGATTTCTTCCGATACCGGCAGCTTCCGCTACAGCAATACCACACCTGCGACTTTTATCGCGGCGTCGGTGTTGTGCGGTGAGATAAACGAGTCGGACGGGATGGACACCGCCGAGATCGCACGCAGGCTTCACGACAGTCAGTCGATGACGGACATACGCGTGGAGCGTGTTGCGTCAGACAATCTCCACTTTTACAGGAATGATACGGTATGCATCGTGTCGCTTGACGCGGAGCTGATAAACAGTGAAAATCTGCCGCAGGAGTCACTTTCGAGCATAGTAGATCTGCCGCGCAGCATCGAGGGAGTCGTGGTCGCGGCATCGCTCAAGCAGGAGAACGAGGACCGCTCGCGCTTCAAGGTGTCGATGCGCTCGAATTGCAATATTGACGTGGCGGAGATATGCGTGCGATTCGGCGGAGGCGGTCACGTCCGTGCTGCCGGATGCACAGCCTGCGCAGATTCGCCTGAGGCGGCGCTGAAGCTCATCTCCGACGTGCTGTGTGAGGCGGCGGACAGCTATGATGCAGGTGGCGATAAGTGAGCCGCTCAAAGCCCGACACCGCATGCGGTGTGATCGTGATAAACAAGCACGCCGGTGTGACCTCGCACCGCATCGTGCAGATAATGCGACGCCTGTACGATATGCCGCGAATCGGTCACACGGGTACGCTTGATCCGATGGCGACGGGCGTACTTCCGGTACTGCTCGGACGCGCGGCGAAGGCGGCTGACTACATCACGGCCGAGGATAAGGAATATGCGGCGACGATGAAACTCGGTATCACAACGGATACCGAGGATATATGGGGCGAAGAGCTGACGCGGAGCGATGTGTTGCCGGATGAAGCGGCGGTCATGGATGCGGTGGTGCAGTTCCGCGGTGAGATCATGCAGGTTCCGCCGATGTACAGCGCGATAAAGGTCGGAGGACAGAAGCTCGTCGACATAGCGAGGTCGGGCGGCACAGTCGAACGCGAACCGCGCAGTATCACGATATATAAACTTGACTGTGAGCGTAT
>CAZMRH010000083.1:4813-7800 GCA_964568705.1 uncultured Lachnospiraceae bacterium | reverse complement strand
AAACACAAAAATGAAATAAGAAATCCATGGTGTCAATGATGCGACCGCAAAAGTATAGACTAGAATTAAGTATAAAGCTATCTTGGAATGAGTCCGGTATTGAACCGGGCTCATTCCTTTTCGTTACAGTGAGATACTATCGTTGTTGTAGTTCTCTGTGTATCCCTCCAAACAGAGGATAAATTCATCCGCCGTTTGGAACTTTTCGCCAAAAAAACATCTCGGTTTTTAATCTTCTGAAAAAATTCTCCATTACGCTGTTGTCAAAATGATCTGCTCTTTGCTTAAACAATTGTACGAAAAAAGATTGATTGTTGTTATTTCCATCTTGGGTAAGGTAGCTATGCCCTATATCCGTAACGGTTATTGACATTTTATAAAATAATGCATAAATAATTGCATTATCTGCAATATTACTATTGCATTTATTGCAGATATGGTGTATACTATATGTGGAGGTGTCGATATGAATATTGGAAAAAAGCTATCGGAGGTGCGCAAATCCGCGCATCTGTCTCAGGCACGGCTTGCCGAACATATGAACCGCCGCGGCTTCGATGTCAAGGCATACACCATATGCAAATGGGAGGCCGGCACGTCAAGTCCGACAGTTGAAGCGTTTCTCGCCATCTGCGACATCTGCCGCGTGGAGGACATACGTCAGACCTTTGAGGCGGGAAGAAAGCTGCGTCTGTACGATATTCCGGTCTCCGCAGGACGCGGCAATTATCTTGACGAGAGCAGCTGTGAGATGATCGATGCGGATGAGCTTGTACCCGACTGCGCCGACTTTGCGGTGCGAGTGTCCGGTGACAGCATGATGCCGCGCTTTGTTGACCGGCAGATCGTTTTCATCCACGGTCAGCAGGAAATTGCGGAAGGTGAGCTCGGCGTTTTTCTGTTAAATGACGAAGCGTACCTGAAAAAGTCGGGCAACGGCTGTCTTATTTCACTCAATCCCTCATATTCACCGATACCTGTCGGTGCGGACGATGAATTCAGAGTGCTCGGCAAGGTCGTCGGTTAGCTCGGAGGCATCATATGGAACGGATCATCCTTCACTGCGACATGAACAATTATTTCGCTTCGGTCGAGGAAAAGTTCAATCCAAAACTGAAAAAAATACCGTTTGCCGTTTGCGGGGACCCCGAAATGCGCCACAGCATCGTCATGGCAAAGAACAGTCTTGCAAAAAAGGCAGGCGTCATCACCGGGCTGAGCTTCCGTCAGGCAAAGGAAATATGTCCGGATCTTGAGTACGTCAGGGCGGAGTATCCGAGGTATCTCACAGAAACGAAAGCCGCTCGCGATATCTACAGAAAGTACACCGATACCGTCATTCCCTACGGTCTTGACGAAGCGTGGATAGATCTTTCCGAAACAGGCGTAAGCATGAACGATGCGCGTCAGATCGCCGACCTAATAAGGCTTGAAATCATGTATTCACGCGGACTGTCCGCATCAGTCGGAGTCAGCGACAATCTGATATTCGCTAAGCTCGGCAGCGACTACAAAAAGCCAAATGCGACCACTGTCATAACTAGGGACAATTTCAAAAGTCTGGTGTGGCCGCTGCCCGTTTCAGATCTGCTCTTTGTCGGGCGTAAAAGAGCGGGGATTCTCGCCGAAATCGGAATCACGACGATAGGCGAGCTTGCGTCGGCAAATCCCGATGTGCTGACATGGCGGCTCGGTAAGGCGGGATATGATCTGCACCGTTTTGCCAACGGTGACGACTGCGGCTTTCATCCCGAAAACGACACGATCAGGAGCGTCGGCAACACGATCACGACACCCGAAGATCTGCATTGCAGAGAGGATGCCGCCGCTGTGATATATTTAGTCTCGGGATCGGTCAGCGCAAGACTCATAAAGCATCAGCTAAAAGCATCCTGCATCGCGCTTGTCATGAAGGACAGCCGATTCAATACGTTTACGCGTCAGTGCGCCATACCGTATCCAACCGACAGTACGGAACGGATATTCCGATACGCACTCGGACTGCTTCTTCGGAACTATACATGGGAAAATCCGCTTCGCTCAGTCGGTGTGAGGGCGTCAGGCTTAACAAGCACCGATTTTGAACAGCTGACAATGGATGATCCCGGCAAGATTGACTATTCGGACGGAATTGACGAACGGATAAAACAATTGACGAAACGCTTTGGTAAGCTGAACGTCGAGAACAGTGCCGCGGCACGGGAGTAATGTATGTGCGGAAGATATACTGTCCTTACAGAGGACGAAATCATTCAGATTCGCGGAATACTCAGAGAAATATCGCTGAATATCGTCAGTGATGATTTCTGTGAGTATAAAGAACACCCGGGCGATGTCTGTCCGTCTGATCACGCGCCGATCATAACGGGCTGTGCGGACGGAGTCATATTTGAAAGCGCAAAATGGGGATTTCAAAAATGGAGCGGGTCAGGTGTCATATTCAACGCGCGCTCGGAAACACTGTGCGGCAAGGGTACGTTTTCGGCACTTGTAAAGAGCGGCCGATGCGTCGTCCCGGCTGGCGAATTTTTTGAATGGAAGCGTCTCGGCTCGGGTAAGAAGAAGTATTACGCGCGTGACAAGCACGGCAATCTGCTGTTCATGGCAGGACTATATCGCGATACGCCGGATGTGTCGGCTCCATCGGGATATGTGCGTGAATTCGTAATTATTACAAAGGAAGCGACGGGTGAAATGGCGGAAATTCACGATAGAATGCCCGTAATACTCCGCACGGATCAGATAGAGCCGTGGCTGACCGGGAAGATCACGCCGGATGACGCGGCACTGTCAGTTTACGACGTTTCGGTGTTGCCGTGCGATGCGTCGGACGCCGATCAGCTGTCCATGTTTTGACAATTGTCGTTTATGAGGTTTGCTAAGCTTATGAATGAAGAAAATTCCGATATAAAATATTCGCCCTCCGCGATTCCGAAGCGAAATCCTGATAATGCCGGGGTGTCTTACCGTCATATTGTCGAAAAGCC
>CAZMRH010000083.1:0-4785 GCA_964568705.1 uncultured Lachnospiraceae bacterium | reverse complement strand
AGGTATCGGAGCAGCCGCTTTCCGACGGGACGTTCTACGAAATCGAATACAGCGCCTCACCCATACCCGGCGTCGGCAGGTTTGTCAGGAGGCCGGAGAAGGTCGCCGAGCCCGAGTTAGACGAATGTCGTTTGCACTTCAGGCAAATGCGGAATATTACTGAGCCCTTCCCTTCCTGCTACAATTCAAACATTTTTTTCTCAAGACGTATAAGTCGTTATAACGCCGTGGTTTTCTACAAGCAGGCGAAATTTATGGAGGATTTTTCCGACGACTTCGACAAGGTCACGCCGATGACTCAGTATTATCCGAGCTATGAGCTGATGGGCTATGAACAGCTGCGCACGTACTTCACATGGAGAACAAAGGTGCGGTCGGGCAATATTGAGCGCACTTCTTTGTCATATGCCTTTTTATACATTTACGAGCTTCTGAACAACATCGGAGTACGCGACCCCGCAGACGGGCTTGACTCTCTGATGTCCTTCTGGCAGACATTCCGCGAATACGACGACAGTATCGACAAATACGTTATCCGCTGGCTCAGGGATTATCACGTTTACTATGAGCTGCCGCAAACATTTTCGGCGTTTGTCGCTGATAACGGACTTTCCGTGTATTTTCCCGATATAGCCGATCCGGACGACATCTTCGCGCTTTTCGCCGGAATGTCAAAATACAACATTATGAAATCAACGTTCTTTACGCCGGAGCATGAACAGATGATTCGTGACTGCGCGGCTTTTACGCTCACGCGCATACGTTCACTCTTTGCCGAAAACGGTATGAGCTTCGACGATTCCGTGTTTCAGCCTATGAATAAGCTGTCGCCGTGGACACCCTTCGCGGACGCGGTGTTTCATCCGTGGGCAGCACAAACTGACCGCACAGTGATTCTGTCCGACAGGGAGATCTACATCTGCCGCGGCGGTGAGTGGAGCTTCAGCCACTGTATGACAGCTGACAGCGGCAGAACGCTCGTCGGCTACATCATTAAGCAGATGGAAGCGGAGCTTCGCAGAATCACAAAGTACAAGCATAAACTTTCAGCCGACATTTCTTCGGTAACGCATGAGTCTGCGGGAATTCTCTCGGGACGCGGTATATCGCTTGAAAATGAAGTAAACCGTGCCGTATCCGATTATTACAGGGAAGCCACAAAGATCGTTGTGAAGGTCGACCCGGACGCACTTTCTCGCATCAGGTGCGAGGCTCTTGTTACTCAGGAAATGTTGACCGTACCGGAGGGAAACAGCATGAAGCCGGTCATCGCGCCGGTCGAAATGTCTGTGACAAAAGGAACGGCGACGGAAGCGGATGTGCCGGATAAGCCGGCGGATGAAGTATCGGCTGCGGATGTGCCGGACATGTCTGTGACAGTCGGCTCACCCGTCGATTCATCCGTCTCACAGGATAACGTCTGGGACGAGCTTCGGCAGAGCCTGACGCAAACAGAAATGCGGGCGCTGTCGGCAGTGCTTACCGGTGAATTGACATTCGCTGATTTCGCGGACAGCTGCGGCATCATGCCCGAAGTCCTCGCCGACGGCATTAATGAAAAATCGGCTGACCTCATCGGCGACAGTCTGCTTGATGAGGAATTCGCACTGTACAGCGACTATGAACAACAAATCAGAGAAACGGTGGGATGTATATGACTGACAAGGTGCCGGGAAGAATCGCGAATATTCTTATCAACGCGCTCAAGGGCGGTGTAGTGCCTCGCGTCGGACTTGAGTATATCACGGTCGGACGCGCGCAGGAGATTGCTGCGATACTTCGCGATATTGATATGATCGAGGAAGGGAGCGCGTCCTTCCGCTTTATCGTCGGCAAATACGGCAGCGGCAAGAGCTTCCTTTTACAAACGATTCGCAATTATGCAACTGCCAAAGGATTCGCTGTGGTAGACGCTGACCTGTCGCCGGAGCGCCGTTTTGCCGGAACAAAAGGTCAGGGACTTGCGACCTACCGCGAGCTGATACGCAATCTTTCAACCAAATCAAAGCCTGACGGCGGGGCTTTACCGCTGATACTTGAGAAGTGGATCTCCGGCATACAGGCATCGGTGAAGTCGGAATGCGGCGCTTCGGGCGATGAACTCAACAGTCTTGTCGAGCAAAGGATTTACTCGGTCGCCGCCTCTCTCGAAGGAATGGTCAACGGCTTTGAATTCGCAAAGGCGGTCGTCGCTTACTGGAACGCGTACCTCACAGGGGATGCATCGATGAAGTCATGTGTTCTGAAATGGTTTCGCGGCGAATACGCGTCACGCAAGGAAGCGCGGGACGAGCTCGGCATCAACTTCATTGTCACCGACGAAACATGGTACGACTTTCTCAAGGTATTCGCCGCGTTTCTCGTGGGTGCGGGATACAAGGGGATGCTTGTCATAATTGACGAGCTTGTCAACATCTTCAAGATACCGAACTCCGTCACACGCGCGAACAATTACGAAAAAATTCTCACCATGTACAACGACGTGCTTCAGGGCAAAGCAAGCCACATCGGATTTCTGATGGGCGGAACTCCGCAGTGCATCGAGGACAGGTACAAGGGCGTGTTCAGTTATGAGGCACTACGCTCACGTCTTGCCGAGGGGCATTTCGCGACTGATGATGTAAAGGATCTGTCAGCGCCGATAATCAGGCTTCAGATGCTCTCGCAAGAGGAAATGTACATTCTCGTCGAAAAGCTGCAGAACATTCACGCGGGGCTGTACGGCTACTCGCCGCTGCTCAGTCAGAGCGACCTTGTGTATTTCCTGACCGTGGAGTACAACCGCGTCGGAGCCGAGACGCACATTACCCCGCGTGAGATAATCCGTGACTTCATCGAGCTTATCAACATACTCTATCAGAATCCGCAGAAAAGCGTATCTGAGATTCTTGGCGGAAACAGCTTTGAAATGGCAAAGGGCGGACTGTCCGATGAGGACATTCACAGTGAATTTCAGGATTTTGAGGTGTAGAAATGGATGCATTTGAACGTCTCGCACCGTTTATTCAGGACTTTATTTACAATAATGGCTGGGAGGAGCTGCGCGCGAATCAGGTCGCCGCATGTGAAGTAATTTTCGACACCGACGACAATCTGCTGCTCTCCTCCGGTACCGCGTCGGGCAAAACGGAGGCAGCCTTTCTTCCTGTACTGACAGAATTATTTGACAATCCGTCGCGCTCCGTCGGAGTTTTGTACATTTCCCCGCTCAAAGCGCTTATCAACGATCAGTTCAAGCGGCTTGAGCAGCTATTACTTGACTCAAATATTCCCGTCACGAAGTGGCACGGGGACGCGTCGCAGTCGGCGAAGAACAAGCTGATAAAAAATCCTGCGGGACTTCTCCAGATCACGCCCGAATCGCTTGAGAGCCTTATTTCAAACAAGCGCGGAGCTTGTCTGTCGCTGTTCTCAGACCTCCGGTTTGTGATAATCGACGAGGTGCATTACTTTATGCGCGACGTGCGCGGCCTTCAGCTATTATGCGTACTTGAGCGTCTGAAGGCTCTGACCGGCGTAAATCCGCGCCGCATCGGACTTTCCGCGACGCTCGGCGATATGTCGCTCGCGGAAAACTGGCTGAATACCGGAACCGGCAGACACTGCACGTCGCCGATCACAGATGAAGGAAAAAAGAAAGTGCGGCTTCACATCGAACGCTTTGTTAACTACGCCGAGGAGCGCGATCTCACCGAGCGTGACGGCAGCGGCAACGTAATAAATGTCATGTCGGGTGACATGGGTAACCGAGAGCACTTTGAATATTTATTCAGGCAGACGCTTGACAAAAAGACGATCATTTTCACCAACAGCCGCGAGGAATCGGAGTTTGTCATCGCAAACCTACGCGAAATTGCGCTGAAAAACAAAGCACCCGATGTATATCGGGTGCATCACGGCAATGTCTCCGCACTGCTTCGCGAAAATACCGAGGATGAGATGAAGTCGGCAAACGAAAAGATCGTCACCGGCGCGACAGTCACGCTTGAGCTCGGTATCGACATCGGCTCGCTCGATCAGGCGGTTCAAGTCGGTGCGCCGCTGAACGTATCGAGCTTCGCGCAGCGTCTGGGCAGGTGTGGGCGACGCGGGCAGATACCGCAGCTCCTGTTCACCTTTGTCGAGAGCATACGCATCAATTCCGCTGACATACTCGGACCTATCAACTGGGAGTTTATACGCACAATCGGCATAATCGAACTGTATCTTAAGGATCACTGGATCGAACCGATACCGCCGCAGCATCACGCGTACAACCTGCTCTATCACCAGACGATGAGTATATTAAAGTCCGGCGGCGAAATGTCCCCGCAGGCACTCGCACAGGCAGTGCTGTCACTCGGCTGCTTCAGGTACATCACGCAGGATGACTACAAGCTGCTGCTCTCGTATATGCTTGACTCCGATCAGCTTCAGCGCACCGAGCGCGGCGGTCTGATTATCGGGCGTGAGGGCGAAAAGGTTGTCAACAGCCATAAATTCCTCACTGTGTTTATCTCGGCCGAGTATCTTCTGGTCAAGGACGAAAACCGCACGATCGGTACAGTGGACAAGGTATATCCGGTAGGCGTGCGATTTGCTCTTGCCGGAATCGCATGGGAGACGGTCGACGTCAACGAAAAATCAAAGGTGATATTCGTCAAGCGCGTACCCGGAATATCGGTAGTTGACTGGAACGTCGACTTTACCGCTGAGCTTCACACGGTACTTGTCCGCAAGGTACGCAGCGTACTTTTCGGCGACGACTCATATCCGTATCTGAGCGAGCGGTGCCGGGAGCGGCTT
>CAZMRH010000082.1:6339-7809 GCA_964568705.1 uncultured Lachnospiraceae bacterium | reverse complement strand
TTCCCGCTATTCCCGCGATGCCGAGTATTTCACCCGAGCGCGCGGTGAACGAGATATTATCGAGCAGCGTCACACCCTCGCGGCTGAGACATCTGATATCATTGACAACCAGTCGGTCGGTCGTATTCTCCGGCTCGCTTCTCTCGATATTCAGGCTTATCTTCTTTCCGACCATCATTTCGGTCAGCTCGCTCTCATTTGTCGATGCCGTCTCGACCGTACCTATATATTCGCCTTTACGAAGTACGGCAACGCGGTCTGAGAGTGATAACACCTCATATAGCTTATGAGTGATGATTATTATCGCCTTACCGTCCTCGCGCATACGGCGAAGAACCTCAAAAAGCTTGCGTGTCTCCTGAGGTGTGAGAACGGCGGTCGGCTCATCGAGGATGAGTATGTCGGCGCCTCGGTACAGCACCTTGATTATCTCAACAGTCTGCTTTTCCGAGACCGACATTTCATAAATTTTCTTCGACGGATCTATCTCGAAGCCGTAGCGCTCGCTTATTTCCCTGACGCGTCCCTCGGCCGCCTTTATATCGAAGCCGTTTTCTTCCATCAGCCCGAGTACAATGTTTTCGGACGCGGTGAAAACATCCACAAGCTTGAAGTGCTGGTGGATCATGCCTATCTTATATCTGAACGCGTCCTTAGGCGAGCGGATAACCACAGGCTCGCCGTCGATGATGATCTCGCCCTCATCGGGAAAATAGATGCCCGCAATCATGTTCATCAGCGTAGTCTTTCCGCTGCCGTTCTCGCCGAGGATGGAAAGAATCTCGCCCTTTCTCACCTCAAGGCACACGTCCTTATTCGCAACTACACTGCCGAAGCGCTTTGTCACGTTTTTCAGTTCTATTGCCGCTTTTTCGCTCACTGGTCTGCCTCCGGTATATAAGTGGGTGTTTTTTCAGACTTGATTCTCAAAACATCTCGCCGGTCTCGGCAAGCTCTTTTCGGAATCAAGGTAAATAAAGGCGGTAAGGCGGAGCACATGTAATGCCCCGCCTTCCGTAATGTTTATAATGATTACTCCTGTGAAGTAATTCCGTCGATGATGATATCGAAATACGGTGCGGAACGCATCTCGGATTCGTGGAAATAGCCGTCCTTGATTACTTCGGTGTCAGGTGTGAATGCAGCGTCGCTGTCAACGTCTGCCTTGTATGTTGTAAGTTTCTCGCCCTTTACGGTGAATGTGGAAACGTCAAATACATGAAGTGTTCCAGCTGCGAACTTTGCCTTTACTTCGTCGATCTTTTCCTGCGTGCCTTCAGCCGCAACTGCGGTGTTCAGCTCTGTGAGGATAACTGCGTCGTCGGTGATGCCCTTGCAGTAATCTTCTTCGATAGCCGTTCCGTTCTGAACTGCGGTGATGATGTGCTTGAAGTAGGGCTTCCATGAGATTGCGGAAGAAATGATAGCGGTGTTCGGGCAAGCTGATGCTGTGCTGCCGTTGTAGGAGAT
>CAZMRH010000082.1:3100-6329 GCA_964568705.1 uncultured Lachnospiraceae bacterium | reverse complement strand
TAAAGGTGTTTTCGCAAGTAGCAACAGTACTTCCGTTGTAAGAAACGTTCGGAACACCTGCGGTCTCGCAAGCAGTAGGAGCGCCCATCGAGTCAGCGTGCTGGCTGATGAGGATGCATCCGCTGTTGATAAGTGAGTTTGCAGCTTCCTTCTCTTTACCTTCGTCATACCATGAGCCTGTGTAAATAACGTCCATCGTTACTGACGGGCATACATACTTTGCACCGAGGTAGAACGACGTGAAGCCGGACTTAACCTCTGCGTAAGGCATTGCACCGACGTAACCCATCTTTGCCTGCTCAGCGGTAATCTTACCTTCAGAGATCATTTCGTTGATCTTCATACCTGCGGCGATACCTGCGAGGAAACGTCCCTCGTAGATTGATGCGAATGCGTTATGGAAATTGGAGAGCTTCTCGGTGTGAGCCTTTGTTCCGGTTGCATGGCAGAACTGAACGTCCTTGAATTCCTTTGCAGCCTGAAGAATGAAGTCCTCATGACCGAAACTGTCTGCGAATACGAGGTTGCAGCCTGCGTCAACAAGGTCAGCAGCCGCTTCGTAGCACTCGTTGGACTCGGGGATGTTGGTCTTGAAGATGACCTGATTGTCATTAAGTCCGAGCTCAGCCTGAACAGCCTTTGCAGCATCCATGAAGTTCTTGTCGTACGTGGAGTTTTCATCATGAAGGAAGATGAAGCCCACTTTGATGTTCTTGACTGCTGCAGCCGCGGTCGTTTCGCCTGCTGCCGTGGTATCACCTGCGGCGGTCGTTGACTTACTGTCGCCGTTCGAGCTTGTGCAAGCCGCGAATGAGAGTGCCATCAGCGCACAGAGAAACAGAGCAATGATTTTCTTTGACATTTTGCGTCCTCCAAAAAATAATAAAATTTATAAAGCCGAAGCTTGTATAACAAATTAAAAAGGGCGGCATATGCGCAGATTCAATCTGAGAAAACAATACCGTCCTTAACCGACATGGACTCGATCTTTGCAAGCGATTCCACGCGTATTCCTATATTGCGGAGCAGATTTCCCCCGCCCTGATACACCTTTTCTATCACGATGCCCGCGCCGCACACCTTTGCTCCCGCAAGTTCCGCAAGACTTATTAGTCCCTTGAGTGCGCTGCCGGACGCAAGGAAGTCGTCAATAATGAGCAGACGGTCGTTGGCGCACAGATAATCCTTCGTAACTACCGCATCGTAATCGCGGTTCTTTGTAAACGAATGGACATGTGTCGAATACATGTCACCCGACATATTCGATGATACAGTTTTTTTTGCGATAACCATCGGCACTCCGAAATGCCATGCGGTAAAGGCTGCAACAGCGATGCCCGACGCTTCTATCGTCAGCACCTTTGTAATCCCGCAGTCGGAGAACAGGCGGCAGAACTCGCGCCCCATTTCATCTATAAGGTATGTGTCAATCTGCTGGTTCAGGAAGCTGTCTACCTTGAGGATATCGTCTGACAACACTTTGCCGTCTCTGATTATTCTTTCCTCAAGAAGCTTCATTTTAAACCTCCGCAACCGTTTATTTTTTCGAATTAAAGTAAAAGAAAACGTTGATTAAATTATAGCTTGTACCATACATAATTTCAATTGACAAAAGCATCATTATTTTGTACCCGAAAACTATTAATTTTGACAGTGCCTCGTTGTCATCAAAAGCCGCGCTCGACAATAAACTGTCAAGCGCGGTTTATATTGTTATTTATTGTAATTGTTTGTAAATACAAGCGTCAGCTTACATGGCTTATGAAGCGGTCTACGATCTCTTCAGAGCCGAGAACGGTCACGGTGTCAACTGCGGAAAACGGTGCGTGCGCATCAGGCGATACGTCAAGCGGTTCGTTTCCGCGTCCGACGGCAAGTACCGTTATGCCGTACTGATTTCTTACATCAAGGTCGACTATAGACTTGCCGACCCACTTCTCCGGCACCTTGATTTTGACGATTGAATAGCCCTCGGCAAATTCAAGATAATCGAGTACGTTTGAGCGGATAAGCCGCTGTGACAGCCTTACTCCCATATCCTGCTCGGGAAACACGATCAGGTCCGCGCCGAGCTTTTCAAGAATCTTCTTATGCTGTTCACTTGCGGCACGCGCGATGACCTTGCCGTGGCATAATTCCTTTAAGTTCAGTGTGACAAGTAGACTTTCGTCAAGATCGGCAATGCAGTTGACGACGTAGGTATATTCCGACACTCCCGCCGCGCGAAGCACATCCTCGTTTGTCGGGTCGCCGATAATCGCCGTGTCGGTGATATCCGAAAACGAATTAACAAGCTCGGTGTGCGAGTCGATCACGGCGATCCGTGCACCCTGAGTCGCAAGGTTTTCAGCAAGCGAAGTTCCGAATTTGCCCAGTCCGATAATGCAAAAGCTCTTTGATGAATTTTTCATACAAATTTCCTCCAAAAAATACTTATCCTATAAGCAGTCTTGCCTGAGTCAGATCTATTAAGTTCTCGTTCTTCGCCGCTCTCGTTATAAACGAAACGGTGAAAGTAAATATTCCGACGCGCCCGAAGAACATCAGTATCATCAGCACAATCTTCGGTATCGCCTCAAGAAGCGGCGTCAGTGACAACGACAGTCCGACCGTGCCGGCAGCCGAGAACACCTCAAAGAGTACGTCCGTCATACTGTGCCCGTACAGCATGATGATCGCAGCACCGAGTAGTATTGCGGACAGCTGGATTCCGATGACGCAGAAAGCGCGCAACACGTTCTGATTCGATACAGAATGTCCGTTAAGTGTGACCTTTGACTTACCGCGCGCCATATGCCATATCGTGATAACGGCAAGTCCGAACGTGCCGACCTTTATTCCGCCCGCAGTAGAGCCTGATGCGCCGCCGATAAACATCAGTGCCATAAATAAAAATTTCGTTATCTCGCGCATTCCGCAGAGATTTATCGTCGAGAATCCCGCCGTTCTTGTGGTTATCGACTGGAACAGCGATGCGATTATCTTCTTCCATGCGGGAAAAGTTCCGATGGAGTCGGGGTTGTTCCATTCAAATATAAGCATGAGCACTGTTCCCGACACAATCAGCACCGCAGTCACTCTCAGTACAAGTTTCGAGTATGTGGATATATGCTTTTTATGTCTTACCAGATTATATATGTCATCCCATACGACAAAACCTATTCCTCCGATGACAATAAGCGAGCATATCACAAGGTTTACGGTGACATCTCCGGAGAGCGCGGAAAGG
>CAZMRH010000082.1:0-3090 GCA_964568705.1 uncultured Lachnospiraceae bacterium | reverse complement strand
CGCCCGAGTATATCAAAACCCGCGTTGCAGAATGCGGAAATCGCGTGAAACACCGACCGCCATATCCCGTCAGCCCAGCCGAACATCGGTACAAAGCGCGTGGCAAGCAGTAGTGCTCCGGTTCCTTCTATTATAAGTGTTCCGTTGATGATGTGCTTCATGAGGCGGACGATGCCGTCAAAGCGGTCAAGGCTCAGCGATTCAGCGATAACAACACGCTCCCGCGGTGTTATGTTTCGTTTCAGGAAAATCGACAGCATGACCGACAGCGACATGAAGCCGAGTCCGCCGATCTGTATCATCAGTATTACCACGATCTGCCCGAACAGACTCCAGTGTATCGCCGTATCAACCGTGACAAGTCCCGTGACGCACGTCGCGCTTACAGCGGTAAACATACAGTCAATCAGGTTTGTGAATGTGCCGTCAGCCGACGACACGGGGAGCGTCAGAAGCAGCGATCCCGTAAGAATTACCAGCGCATAGCCGCTCACAAGTATCCTTGCGGGATTGAAGTGGCTTTTTAACATATGTTTCTTTTCTAGTGTCATTTCCGATATCCTTTTTAGGTAAAAAAATGCGATTTAGGCTTACGCCTCAAACAGGTCGCCCGAGAGGTATCTGTCGCCGCCGTCAGGGAGAAGCACAACAATATTCTTTCCGCGCATAGAGTCCTCATGCGAAAGCTGTACCGCACCCTCGAGTGCCGCACCGGACGATATGCCCACAAGAAGTCCGTCAGACTGCGGAAGTGTGCGGCAGTGTCTGTATGCGGCTTCCGCTGTCACCGGTATAACACGGTCGACAACACTCATATCGAGTACCGCCGGAATAAATCCCGCGCCGATCCCCTGAAGCTTATGCGGTCCCGCCTTTCCGCCGGTAAGCACCGCCGAGTCGGACGGTTCAACGCCGATTATCTTGATTTCGGGATTTTTTTCCTTAAGATATCTGCCGATACCGGTGATAGTGCCGCCCGTGCCGATACCTGCGACGAACGCGTCGATCTTGCCCTCGGTCTGCTCCCATATTTCAGGTCCTGTCGTTTTATAATGAGCAGCGACGTTCGCGGGATTTGAAAACTGATCGGGCATGAAGCTGTTCTCGACCGTCTCAAGCATCATCTTCGCCTTTGCCACCGCGCCCGCCATTCCCGCAGTACCGCTGGTAAGCACTAGCTCCGCGCCGTATGCGGCAAGCAGCTTGCGGCGCTCAATGCTCATCGTCTCGGGCATGGTGAGCACAAGTCGATAGCCGCGCGTTTTCGCGATGAGCGCAAGTCCGATACCTGTGTTGCCGCTGGTTGGCTCTATTATGACAGAGCCGGGTTTCAGAAGTCCGCGCGCCTCCGCATCGTTAATCATTTCAAGTGCCGCGCGGTCTTTGACGCTTCCGGCAGGATTGAAGAATTCAACCTTTACGGCGACATGTGCCTGTACATTATTTATCTTGCAAAATCCGCCGAGTTCTACGAGCGGCGTGTTGCCGATAAGCTGCTGTGTACTATAGTACATCATATACCTCGTAAGTTTTTACTAAGATTTGTTATTCCAATGAGTATATCACACGAAATTAAGAAATGCAATAGTTAAATGAAAAAATCTATATTAACGAGCAAACGGACATTTTTATACGCAAAACAGCATGACAAAATCGTCATGCTGTTTTGCGAGAGAGACAGTAAGCCGGGTTCTGTGCGGAATTTCTTCCGTGACTGCCATCTATCTTTGGCGTATGTTACCATACGCCTCCATACGTGCCACCCGCAGACTTTCGCCGGACATGCGTGGACTTGCGTCCCGTCTGCTTGCGGTGTTGCTTCGGATAGGGTTTACATTTGCACTCAGTCGCCTGACGTGCCGGTGAGCTCTTACCTCGCCTTTCCATCCTTACCTCAGATGAGGCGGTCTATTTCTGTTGCACTTTCCCTAAGGTCGCCCTCGGCGGACGTTATCCGTTATCCTGTCCTGTGAAGCCCGGACTTTCCTCACGTCAATACCTTTCGGCAACATGACGCGCGGCAGTCTTGTCCCCTCTGATGTAATTATACTTTACTTTTTCACTTTTGTCAATATAATCATGCCGCGCATGTTGACTTTTCTTTTTATTCATTGTATAATAATTTAATACTTTCATTTCGGGATTGTATTTGACCACAGCATGCGGGGCGCTTGGTATGACGCCGCCGCACTAAAAAGGAGGGCATATTCATGAGTGAAAAAGAAAAAAATGAAAAAAATGACGGCATAACAAGCTGCGGTATGCCGCGAATCTCGATCAGCGAGGAACCTGTCTCGCAAATCAAGGTCGAATTGTCGAACACCACGAACTTAATCGAGCAATCCGCTTATCACTACTGCCTGCAGGAACGCTCCACCCCGAATCTCTACAGACACCTTTATGACTACGAATCCGTCCCGAAGGTATCCTTCAACCACCGTTCCGTGCCGCTTCAGATGCCCGAGCATATCTGGATCACCGACACGACCTTCCGCGACGGTCAGCAGTCCACCGAGCCGTACACCGTCAAGCAGATCGTCGATCTGTTTACCTTTATGCACAGGCTCGGAGGCCCGAACGGAATAATCCGTCAGAGCGAATTTTTCGTGTACACCGACAAGGATCGCAGAGCGCTCCAGGAATGTATGGATCTCGGCTTTAAATTCCCGCAGATCACCACGTGGATCCGCGCCGCCGAAAAAGATTTCGAGCTTGTAAAATCGCTCGGTGTTCAGGAGACGGGCATACTTGTATCCTGCTCCGACTACCACATCTACAGCAAGATGGGGCTTACAAGAAAATCGGCTGCCGAGAAGTATCTCTCAGTCGTCAAAAGCGCTCTTGAAATGGGTATCCGGCCGAGATGCCATTTCGAGGACATCACACGCGCCGACTTCTACGGCTTTGTAGTACCGTTCGCAGAGGCTCTTAGGCGTGTCGGCGAGGAATACGGTATTCCCGTAAAGATCCGTGCGTGCGATACGATGGGCTACGGCGTTTCATATCCCGGCGCTGCACTTCCCCGAAGCGTTCCCGGTATCGTATACGGTCTGATGCATTATGCCGGAATCGACTCCGCGATGCTTGAAT
>CAZMRH010000081.1:3965-7887 GCA_964568705.1 uncultured Lachnospiraceae bacterium | reverse complement strand
GCTCACGGTGCGACTATGACAATTTAGTTGAGATTCCGATGAAAGATCACAACTACACATCAGTAGTGACCGCTCCGACATGCACACTTGACGGAAATACCACGCATACCTGTTCGGTATGTCATGACAGCTACACCGATACGCCAAAGGCAGCGCTCGGTCATAATTTGACAACAGTCACCGTTGACGCAACGTGCACCAAAACAGGCTCCGCTACAACAACATGCTCACGGTGCGACTATGAGAATGTAGTTGAGATTCCGATAAGGGATCACAGCTACACATCAGTCGTCACTGCACCGACATGTACACTTGACGGATACACAACACACACTTGCTCGATATGTCATGACAGCTACACCGATACGCCAACGACGGCACTCGGTCACGATTTTACAACAGTCACAGTTGATGCAACATGCACCAAAACAGGCTCCGCTACAACAACATGCTCACGGTGCGATTACAGCGATACTGAGGTAATCACCGCAACAGGTCATGATTACATTACTGCAGTCACTGCTCCGACATGCACACTGGGCGGATATACGACACATACATGCTTGGCATGTCACGACAGCTACACCGACACTCCGACACCTGCGGCAGGTCACAAGTACGTTGACGTGGTCACCGCTCCCACTGTTGATGCCGGCGGCTACACAACGCATACCTGCTCAGCCTGCGGCTACTCCTACATCGACAAGCATACCCACGCAATCGGTCAGCCCCATGTTGAACAGCCCGAATGGACTGTAGTTCCCGCAACAGCGACATGTGACGGATACAAGGTTAAATACTGCGAGGAATGCGGTGAAGAAGTCGAGCGCATCATCATTCCCTTCACGCTCAAGATCGCCACACGCTCGATTACGCTTGAATCTGACCTCTCGATCAACTACAAGGTCAACAAGGAAATCCTCGACATATACGACAGCTACTACATCGAAGCGAAAAAGGCCGTATACGACGAGAACGGCAATGTGATATCCTATCAGACAAGCAATATTGACCCTTCGTACATCAATAAAACTACCGACGGCGTCTACTTCGCATTCTCCTACACCGGTATTCTTTCAACTGAAATGAGCAGCACGATTGAGCTTACCGTGTGGGCTGAGAAGAACGGCACGATATATTGCAGCAACACCATCACGGACAGCATCTGCAAATATGCATACGCCGCGTTGAAAGCGTACGAGCCGTTTACATCAGCCACTGCCACCGCATTCAAGGCTCTGATGTGTGATCTGCTCAACTACGGCGCATCCTCACAGAAGTACTTCTCATACAACACCGCAAGCCTTGCAAACTCCAGACTTACGTCATCTCAGAAGGTCATCGTGGATAAGGTTTTATACCGCGGCCGCGGTCAGGACAGCTTCTCCGGCGCAACTGCAGTGATCTACTCGAGCGCTCTTGTTGCCGACAACAGAATCATCATCAAGTTCAGCATTGATATGACCGGATACTCAGGTGGCAAAAACTCACTCTCACTTGTCATCCGCCATGGCACGGAAACGACAGCTATTCCGTTCTCAGACTTCGTAAAGGACGAAGCTTCCGCTCTCGGCGACGCGTACTACTGCTTCTTCAGCGGACTTGACGCGCGCGAGGTCGAGGTAGACTGCCTTGCAACGATCTACGAGAACTACGATACGGCAGCTCAGGCTCAGGTGAGCGCGACCACCACCGACAGCGTCATGGCATACTCCTACGCGACACGCGATTCCTACAGCGGTGATGCCGCACTTCAGACGCTTGTCCGCTCGATAGTATCCTACGGCAAGTCGGCTCAGGCATACTTCCTGACAAAATAAAATTATCTTACAATTAAATAAGTCCGGACGGTCATATAGCCCGTCCGGACTTTTTCTGAATATTGTAAGGCGCATATGGCAAAGAGCTGCTTTATCATGTCACATGTGCTGCACTGTCTCAATATCGCGAAATCCTTTATAAAATAGCTGAAAACCTCTGCTGTTCACCGTTAACGATTGACAAATACCGCATTTGGTAGTATAATTATTATATTAATATTTTTCGGAGCGTTTACACTATGAAAAAGACTAATACTGTTCAAAAAAAAGCCCGCCATGAGGATATTACGGACAAGCTGTATCGTGTACTCTTTGCCGAGGTGAAATACGATCCGTGGCGAATTCTTGCTGTGATTGTCCTTTCGTTCGTCGTACATATGTTTTTACTCAAGCATTACGACGTGCCGATGATACTCAACGATGAGGCGGTATACCCGAACCTCGCGAAGTCGATTCTTAAAACAGGCGAGCTTCGCTTCTTCGGTATGTCCATGTCGTACAACTACCTTGCGTATCCGCTGGTGCTCATTCCCGTGTACCTGCTTCCCGCGACAGTCAACCGTTATTTTATCATGGGAATTATCGGATGCGTGATGATGTCGGCATCTGCCGTACCCGCGTTCCTTCTCGGCAAAAAGATTACCGGAAGGCGCAGCGGTGCGTGGTGTCTCGCCGGGATACTCCTGCTGCTCCCCGATTTTGCTCTCGCTTCAAAGTCAATGACCGAGGCAATGTCGTATCTGCTGTTCTTCTGGATGTTATACTTCGCATGGCGCGCGGTCAATGAGTCAAATATTCCATGTATCTATCTTACCGCGCTTTTTGCGCTCGTCTCGTTCTACACGAAGCCCGGTTACATCGCGGCAGGTGGTGTGGCGCTTATCCTATGCGTTGTTTTCGGTGCGCTTCACCGCAACCGGAAACAGTTAATACATTCAGCCGTCGCGGTCGTACTGCTCGGCGTCCTGATCCTTTCGATAAACTATCTTATCACCGTCATTTTCCACATAAATCCCGACGCGTCCTACTACGGTGCGGCGAACAACAACGCGGCGTTCTCGTGGACGCTTGTGCTCGGCATGCTCCGTCAGTTCTGCATGTACATTGTTTACTTCCTTGTGGCGACCTTATTCGTCGGCGTGATTGTGCCGATTATGATGCGGAAAAAGCTGTCGTCGTCGCAGAGAATATTCCTGCTGCTAATCTCGGTATCGGTGCTTGCTACAATAGTCGGCTCGCTCTTTTCGGTACATATCAATCAGCTCGTCAACTTCACCGACGATCCAGCGGGATTTAACCGCATACATCTGAGATACATCGCCGTCTACGTTCCCGTATTCATGAGTTTTCTTTTCTGCAACGGCATCACCGCTGATATGGACAAGCTCGCATCCTTCGGTAAAAAGAAAGGCGTAAACGAAGAATCGACCGCGCCGATCGGCAAGCTGTGGCTCGTCCTCACCGCGGTAATAATCGCAGCGCTGTTTGTATTCAGATTTGCCTATGCGTCTGTCAGCGGCTATTACTTCGACGTGTTCGCAATAGCGCTCATTTCCTCCATCTGTACGACGGTCGCCGAGGAATGGATGCTTGCGGTCGTGCTGTCGATCGCCGTCGGACTTATCTTCTTCCGTCTCTCGCTCAAGGGAGTTACGAAGGGACTGCGCGCAGGTGTGATACTCGTGCTTGCGGCGGCTCTTGTCATCGGCAACTTCACTTCATACGCGGGCACAAGAAACCGCCCCGATTATCAGCCGATGTCGGACGACGCGGTAGAGCTTGCGCAGGTCATTGCCGACCGCGATGCGATTTTCTTCGACAATGATCAGAAGAAATACATGCTCGCGCACTACACTCTTGACGTTCAGTCGGATAAGACGCTGTACTTTACGAATTACTCAAGTCTCGCCGGTGATGTGAACGATTACGCGGGTTACTACTCACCATACTATGTCACTACAATCGGCGAGCATGTCTCCTACGACGTTCCTCTTCCGACAGATACCTACTTCGTATTCTCAGGTGAGCTTGGAGGGACGCAGGACTTCGCATCAAATGTTGAGGTCTACAAAACGGCAAACGGCGAATACGTCTCTGCATAC
>CAZMRH010000081.1:0-3955 GCA_964568705.1 uncultured Lachnospiraceae bacterium | reverse complement strand
CGCACCGAACACCCGTCTCTTTGACTCGACTCTCTCAACTCCCGAGACATGCAGAGTGTCGGCAGGTCAGTCGAATAACAGCTTCATCACGATTTACGCACCTGAATTACTCGCAGCAAACAGAGTCCGCGTGACGATGCGCGTGAAGTCAGATGGTGCGGCAACAAAGATGTCGATTTCAACCTCAAGCGAATCCTCCGAGATCACCGCAAATCCGATTGAGCAGGAAGTCTCAGTCGAGCTTAACCGTCCGTTGGGCTATCAGTGGCTTGACCTTGCGGTAACTACAGGCGCGGTACAGATCATCAGCTACGATGTGACTGTGGTGTCATAACAAAACATAAAAGCGGTTTCCCGTTACAGGTAATGGGAAACCGCTTTTTTATTATAATTAACGCGTCCGCGTTATGCCTTGCGGTTGCGCGCTTCCGCTTTCAGACGAAGCTCGGTGTTGAGTATTCTCTTACGCAGGCGGATCGACTTTGGTGTCACCTCGATAAGCTCGTCCTCCGCTATAAACTCTATCGACTGCTCAAGGCTGAACACCTTCGGCGTAACAAGGCGAAGCGCTTCGTCGGCACCGGTGCTTCTTACGGCGGTCAGGTGCTTCTTCTTGCAGACGCTGAGTGTGATATCACCCTGCTTCGGGCTTTCACCGACAATCATTCCCTCATAGACGGGGGTCTGTACACCTATGAACATAGTACCGCGGTCCTGTGAGTGGAACAGTCCGTATGACGTGGACTCGCCCGCTTCACTTGCTACAAGCGATCCTGTGAAGCGCGTGGTTATCTCTCCCTTATAGGGCTGATAGCCGTCAAATACGGAATTGATTATTCCCTCGCCGCGCGTATCGGTGAGAAATTCGCTTCTGTAGCCGAGCAGACAGCGTGACGGGATCGAATACTCGATTCTCATGCGGCTTCCCTTCGGCTCCATTTCGATAAGCTCTCCGCGGCGTGCGCCGAGCTTCTCGATGACCGAGCCCATTGATTCCTCGGGAACGTCAATCGAAACACGCTCCATCGGCTCGCATTTTTTACCGTCAATTTCCTTATAAAGCACGTGAGGTGTCGAGCAGCATACTTCATAACCCTCACGGCGCATCGTTTCAATCAGGATTGAGAGGTGCATCTCACCGCGTCCCGCTACCTTGAAGCAGTCGGTAGTCTCACCGTCGGATACTCTGAGGGACACGTCGCGCAGCGTTTCCTTATACAGGCGCTCGCGTATCTGGCGCGATGTCACAAATTTACCTTCACGTCCCGCAAACGGACTGTCGTTTACGGAGAACGTCATCTCCATCGTCGGCTCGCTGACCTTGACGAATTCAAGTGCATCTGGTGCTTCCGGAGCCGTTATCGTGTCGCCAATCGTGATAGACTCAGCGCCGGAGAAGCACACTATATCGCCCATCTTCGCTTCCTCGACCGACTGTCTCTCCAGTCCGTCGAACTGATAAAGAGAAACGATTTTCGTTTTCTTCGGTACCGCATCCTTATCGTGGAAGTTCACAATAACCGCGTCGCTTCCGACCTTCACCGTACCGCGCTCGATTCTGCCGATACCGATTCTGCCGACGTAATCGTTATAGTCGATGGATGACACGAGCAGTTGAAGCGGTGCTTCGGGATCACCCTCGGGTGCGGGGATATAGTCAAGTATCGTGTCAAAGAGCGGCATTAGGTTGACGCCCTTCTGATACGGAGAAAGGGACGCCGTACCCGCTCTGCCGGAGCAAAACAGCATCGGTGAGTCAAGCTGCTCGTCTGTGGCGTCAAGCTCGAGAAGCAGCTCAAGTACCTCGTTCTCAACCTCTTCCAGACGTGCGTCCGGGCGGTCAATCTTATTGATGACGACGATTACGCGGTGACCAAGCTCCATCGCCTTGCGAAGCACGAAGCGCGTCTGCGGCATCGGTCCCTCAGCTGCGTCAACGAGCAGTATTACACCGTTGACCATCTTCAGAATACGCTCGACTTCTCCGCCGAAATCTGCGTGTCCGGGCGTATCAACGATGTTTATTTTTACATCCTTGTAGTTTACCGACGTGTTCTTCGCCAGTATCGTGATGCCGCGCTCGCGCTCAAGGTCGCCTGAATCCATTACTCTTTCGCGTACCACCTGATTTTCGTGGTACTCACCGCACTGCTTGAGCATCTCATCGACGAGCGTCGTCTTGCCGTGGTCGACGTGGGCAATTATCGCCACGTTTCTTAAATCATTACGAACCAACAGAATCTCTCCATTCATTTATCAATTTACAACTTGAATATTATAGCATATTTTTTGTTGATAATAAAGATATTTGATGATTATTTTTAAAAATATACATAATAATTGAAGAAATACTGCTGAAATGGCAGATAGTACGTCTAATTGTTCATTGTACGCCGCTTTTTTGTGTGTAATTCGGCACAACGTCGCGGCGCATGAAAGTCAGGCAGATAACATTTAGTACCGTCATCACCGACACTGTGAGGTCTGCCGCCTGCCACATAAAGTCTGCAGTTATTGTCGCACCGACGATGCACGACAGCGAGAAAATCACAAGATACGAGCGCCGCACCTTTTCCGACGCGGTGAAATAGCCGAGCGCCGCGACTCCGTAGTAGCTCTGGCAAATTACCGTCGCGAAAGCAAACAGTATCACCGATATGCCGATGATGTGATACGCTGCGCCGCCTGCAAGACAACCATATGACGCGAGCGACAGCGGTATTCCCGAAAGCTCCGTTGTGCACCGCTTTTCCGCTGTAAGTATCACAAGCGCCGTCATCGTGCAGAGCACTATCGTGTCGGCGAACACCTCGAATATACCGAAGCACGCCTGTCTGTGCGGATCGTCCGTATCGGCGGAGGCGTGTGCGGTCGGTGCGGTGCCACAGCCGGCTTCATTGGAAAATATGCCGCGCGTCACGCCGAACCGCATCGCGCGGCTCACGGTAAAGCCGAAGATACCGCCCGCCACCGAGCGAAAGTCCGCCGCACCGCGGAATATGTCACCGATCACCTCAGGGAGATACGCGCGCCATCTGACGATGATGTACACCGACAGTACGATATACACAACCGATAATATCGGAATCAGCCGCAGCGTCACGTCGGAAATACGCCGCACTCCGCCGAGCGTGACCGCAAGTGTAAGCGCGGCGACAATGATTCCGGTCACATGAGCCGGTATCTGCGGATATACTGCGGCGGCTGCATTCACCTGCACGATATTTCCGGTCACGACGGAGTTTGAGGCACACAGTACGGCAAATACACCGCCGAGTGCCGCCGCGCGCCTTTCACCGATGCGATTCGCCATCCCGTAGCGCATATAATACATCGCGCCGCCGATTTTTTCGCCGGTATCGCGTTTACGATATAGAACAGCAAGATAAACCTCGGCATATTTCACGCTCATCGCGGCTGTCGCTGATATAAGCATCCACAACACCGCTCCCTCACCGCCCGAATAAATCGCCGCCGCCACACCCGCGATATTGCCGACACCGAGCGTTCCGGCAAGTGCCATCGTCAGAGCACGGAAGGACGATTTCAACCCCGTCCCGCGGCACATTGCTCCCACTGTCCGCACGGGATGAAGCAGGTAGAACGCACGAAGACGTGCGGAAAAATATATTCCCGCGCCGATTAAGAGTACCGGCACAAGCATCCCCGACAACACGTAATTTGTTTTTTCAAGCAGTTCGTAGAGCATCAGTCACCTCGGCAATAGTTTTCGGACGGGCACTGATATAATATATGACAAAGGTCCGGTAAACTGTATCATGCTGAAAAAGTTATAAATACTGACGGTGTTAATTGACAATATTCTTTCCCGAAACCAAAAAAATGTATTGCACAAATTGCTTCTCTCTGCTATACTGTAGAAAAGTCAAAGTCATATCGGAGGAAGGCCATGAAATACAGAAACTTCTGCGGGGACACAGTATCAGCGCTCGGC
>CAZMRH010000080.1:5586-7896 GCA_964568705.1 uncultured Lachnospiraceae bacterium | reverse complement strand
CACCCTTGCCCTCCCTTGTCAATACCTTTTCTAAAGTTTTTTTTGGTTTTTTGTGTTTCTGCGACTTAATAATATGATAGGGCTCAGTGCTAACGTTTTTCCACTATTCTAATTCGCTTCAGACGTTCGCCGAGTATTATCGCAAGTATTAGTTTGATAAGGTCGGGAATTATAAACGGCAGTACGCACCACGACAACGCCGCGGTAAACGCGACAGCTCCTGTCGTTCTGGCGCATACGACCATAAACCATGCCGTGCCGAACAGGTAACATACCAAAAGTCCCGTGAGCATACTTATAACCGTGACAATACGGCCTTCCCCGAATATCCGATACGCGCCCCAGACAATAAGCTCAGTCAGCACAAAGCCGACGATATATCCGCCGGTCTTTCCGAGAAGCACGCCGATACCGCCCGTAAATCCGGCGAATACCGGCGCACCCACTGCGCCGAGCGCAATATAGACGGTCACGGCAAGCGTTGCGAACTTTCCGCCGAGGATGAGTGGCGCGAGAAATATCGCGAATGTCTGAAGAGTAAACGGTACTGCCGCAGGTACGGCTATCCAGGCGCATACTGCGATAAGTGCGGTAAAGGCGGCGGTGAATACAAGGTCTTTCGTTTTCATAATACATCTCCCGAAACAGTAACACCTACATTATACGCCGCCCGCCGCGTTTGTCAACCATAATTCTCTAATAGGTTAACAATGTTTCTGCAGTTTACTCTTTACAGTAGATCTTTATCGCATCACGGAAAAACTTTGCCGCACCCTCGCCGATTTTATCGTAGTATGCCGTGAACCGTTCATCCGAAACATAGCCGTCGGCAAGCGCCGCGTGAGCCGCCCCCGAATATGTGCTGTCCTTCCAGAACATGCACAGCCACTGACGGTGCAGATCACATGCCGCCTGAGCCTTATCCGACGACGGATCGCCCGATTCGAATGCTTCCTTAAGCGTCTCGAATATCTGATTCTCAAGTACCTGAGCCCTCTCCCAATTGCCTGTACTCATTTTTTTCACCTTGTCATTTGACGCGTCAATTGCATCATCTCCGAAACGCTCGCGCAGTTCCTTTCCGTACTTTGCTTCATTGTCATTGATAAGCTTCTGCTTGAATCCCTCAAATTTTTTGCTGTCTGCCATAATTGTTTTCTCCTTCTGCGAACGGATAGTATTTTCGACGTTCTGTATCAGCGCCTCTATCTGTTCCTTTTTATTAAGTAAGGCGGCAAGATGCCCCTCAAGCACCGATGCCCTGTCGAAATCGGATGCATCAAGCACCGCCCTGATGTCGTCGAGCGGCATTTCAAGCACGCGGTAGAACATTATCTGCTGAAGTCTGTCCACCTGCGTCCGACCGTACATGCGGTAGCCGTTTTCGCCGACAGTTTCAGGCTTGAGAAGTCCTATCTGATCGTAGTACCGAAGTGTCCGTGTGCTGACTCCGGACATTTCGGCAAGCTCATTTATTCTGTACATCCCATCACCTCCGATAAAAATGATACACTATTACGTAACGTAAATGTCAATGGGCTTTGATAAATTTTCAGAGCTTTTAAATAAATAAGGTAAAGGCTTTATGGTACTTGACATTTTACGGAAATTTATATATAATGATTACAGTATCTTATTAATATATATAAGGAGAGTAATATGAAAAATTGTCCTAATTGCAATATGTCTCTTGATGACAGCGTCATGTTCTGCACCGGTTGCGGCTACAGCTTTTCCGCTCAGCAGACCGGATACAATCCGAATCAGCAGCAGTACAGTCAGAATCAGCAGCAGTACGGTCAGCAGGGCGGTCAGTATTATGCGCCCGGACAGCCGTACGTTGATCCGACAGACCATACGGCGGAATTCGACCCGAAAGATATTTCCGACAACAAGGTTATCGCGATGCTCCCGTATCTTGCAAGCTACATCGGCATAATCGTTGCGCTTATCGGGGCAACCCAGTCGAAATACGCGGCGTTTCATGTAAGACAAGCGCTCAAGCTCACCGTAGTGGGAACGCTTATCGGAATCATCTCCGCGTTGCTGTGCTGGACTATCATCGTTCCGTTTGCGGGTGTTGTCTGCTCAATCATTATCCTTGTGCTGAAGATCATCGCATTCTTCCAGGTATGCGGCGGCAAGGCAAAGGAACCGTCGATCATCAGCGGATTTAATTTCTTGAAATAAAGCATTGACTTCATGCAAAGCGAGGGGAACTGATTATTCAGCACCCCTCGCTTTTTTAAGTTTGATTGTTCTCAGAGAATAATTTCGCCTTCCGCGCTCATTCCGGCAGCGGCTGCGTTC
>CAZMRH010000080.1:0-5517 GCA_964568705.1 uncultured Lachnospiraceae bacterium | reverse complement strand
GTATCTATATGCATAGCAAGTGCAAACTTCGGACTTACTCTGACTACGACATCACCGAACACGGTGGTTCTGGAGTCGTTGGTGATCTTCACGCTGACGATCTGCTTGTCGGATACTCCTAAATTTGCGGCATCCTCAGGTGTCATATGTATATGACGCTTAGCTGCGATTACGCCCTCGGCGATCTCGATCTCACCGCAGGGGCCTACGATCCTGCATCCGGGAGTACCTGCGATATCGCCCGATTCACGGATGGGAGCGGCGATTCCGAGCGTTCTTGCGTCGGTAAGTGAGACTTCAACCTGTGCGGCAGAGCGTGCGGGGCCGAGAATGCTGATGCCGGTTATGGGCTTTTTGGGCCCCTCGACTGTGACTTTTTCCTCACATGCAAACTGACCGGGCTGGCTTAAGTCCTTCTTCTTTGTAAGCTTGTGTCCCTTACCGAACAGTATCTCGATCTGATCCTCTGTAAGATGCACGTGACGTGCGGATGTTTCAACTATAATAGACATTATTATATCCTCCTGTGCTTTTTTCATCAAGTAATTATACCATTCGACGCCGCATCTGTAAAGCGTTTTTTAAAATTAATGAAAAATATCTCACCTGTTCCGATTGCGGCAATCGTCATAAATGCAAAAAGAGCAGACCTGTCTGGTCTGCTCCCGATATTTACATCAGCACCTGCGAATTGATGACAAGGCTGAAACGGATTCCCAGCTTGTCGGCAGCCTTACGGCACAGAAGCATACGGTTCATGAATATTTCAAAGTAATCCATCACCGACGATACGCTCGTGTCGATTGTCAGCTCAAGCGTGATGACCGTCTTGTCGTCATCTATCGTCAGGTCGGATTCGGTGACCGAATAATTTACGCGGTCGTGGATGTCAAAGGACGCGATGTCGCGGTTGCGCACCCGGCTGCGCCTTACGTCTGATTTATCGGCAAGAATGAGCGCTGCGGCAACTGCGTTCACCGGCACCCCCGTGCCTTCGTCGTGATTGCCGATCGCACTTACCACCGTGGCGATATCCTGCGGCGCCATGCGAAGGTTGTCAAGTATGCGGAACGCCATGACCGCACCGCTCTGCGAATGCTCGATGCGGTTGACGAGATTTCCGATATCGTGGAGATATCCTGCGATCTGCACAAGTTCAATCTCATGCGGCGTATAACCGAGCGTCTCGAGTATATACCTTGACACCTGAGACACCTTCGTCACATGTGCAAAGGAATGTTCCGTATAGCCGAGCGTCACCAGTGACTCATCGGCCTTGGTGATGTACGTGCGTATCGCTTCGTTTGCCTTTATTTCCTCATAAGTTACCATATAAGTCCTTTCAGCTGTGTGCGCTTATAAAATCAAAGCCGCAGACATAAGCTGCGGCCGGTAAATATTTATTATATACGGTACCGGTTACCGCAGAGTCTTTACTCGATCACTGGTCCGTCAAGCGGAATGTCGGGAGTCTCATTCTCGCCCTTATTTGACACGATAATAAGATCAGCCAGTTTTTCAAGAACGGTAACATCAAGCAGCGGTTTAAAGTATGCCTGTTTCAAGAGTACTCCCTCCTTAATCTCAAACAAGCTAATTATATCACAATATACTCATAAAGTCAATGATTTTTTGCTGAATTTGAACTTATTTTGTTAATAGGTGTGTAAACTATGCACAAAAGCTTCAATCAATGTCCTCAATTACTTGTTCCGGCGGATCGTCGAGCTGCCACGGATTCTTAAGTATGCTCTTGTAACGGCGCAGCGATGATGCGAAGTAGAAGCCGTCGCAGATGCGCTCGTCGGTAACAAACGTAAGATCTATGTATTGATGCTTGAACACTTCGCCGTTTTCATCAAGCTCATAACGGCGCTGCTTCGCTCCGAATGACATAAACACGGGGCATGTGCCGAAATCGTATAGGTGATGGAAGATCGGCGGTATTCCGAGTGAGCCCATCGACGTGAGGAAGAAAGAGCAATGGAACGGTGACACCTTAGTCAGGAACTTCGGGATAAGTCCGAAATAATCAAGCAAATTCAGCAGCCATATCGTGAATTTCAGAACAAGTCCGGGAATGTACGACAGGCAGCGCGCCGTCTTGTCGAAATCGCCGCCGGGCTGAGCGCGGTATTCCTCGACCACGCGGTTCAGTTCACGGTACACGTCCTCGATAGTCGATTCCGGCGCAAGTATGATTTTGACTACCGTATCGTCCGACTCAAGTGCCATCTCCTTTTTGATAACCAGCGATATTTCGATGGGGCGTCTGGTGAAGATGCGCTGACCTCTGATAAAGCGATTGAGCGCGGGGCGCTCGGATACAAGCCGCACATACGCTGCAATGAGTACATGCATGAGTGTAAGGTTCGGCATGTTCTCTTCGCGCATCTTCTTGACGTATTCGTCAAGTTTGACCGTGTTTACCGAATCGCGGACGAGATTTTGACTGCCAATGCGGTTCTTCATGATATACGGTACGATTATCGACATGGGCGAGATGGTACGTACCCTTCGCATGTCGCGGACCCGCTTCTTCTTCTGCTTCGTGCCGGTGTCCTTCATATATTATACCTCAGTTTTCAGTAGTTTCAGTAGTATGAATTATTCCTATCTTAAATATTTTATCACATTCGGGCGAAAAAGTAAATAGCTGCACGCTCGTTTTACAAAAAATAATAAAAGTTTCCGAATTTGTGTTGATACAGGCGATTGTTTATGCTATTATATAGTGAAATAAATTGCACAGGTATCACGGAGGATTGACCATGAAAATAAAATCAAGCACGCTTCTGTTCTGGGCACTCATACTTTCGCTTGCAGTCGCAATGATTGCGGCAGCATGCCAGTACATCGCGTTTTTTACCGAGTTCGATTATTCGCTTGTGGTGTTTGAAAATGACACCTTCTATGAGCATTTCTGCAACATGCTCATGATACTCGGCGTCATTCTCGCACTTGCGGTGACACTTGTGATGCGATTTCCGCACCGCACTGAGATTCCGGCACAGACTAAATCCGGGATTGCATTAACGATAATATCCATCGTGGTCGCGGCGGCAATGATCTACACCTTCATTGCCGACATACCCGAAATTCTCGCAATACGCTTCCCTCTTGCACAGAATCCGGGCAAGATCACCGTATTTTCATATGCGATACGACTGCTCCGCGTGCTTTTTGCCGCGCTTGCCGCCGCATATTTCTTCACTCTGCCGTCAGATCCGTCGAGAAGTAAAGCGGGCGCGAAGTATCTCTCGCTTGCTCCGACCGCGTGGTGCCTTTTCGCGGTGCTGTCTGTTTATTTTGACCGTTCCACCCCGCTTGCCGATCCCCACAAGACTTACTACACGGTGCTTGTGGTACTTATAATGCTGTTTTTCTCATCTGATTCGGGCTTACTCGCCAAACGCGCATCGTATTCGTCAAGGTTCGTGTTCTCCGGACTTGCCTCGGCATCAACCGGAGGTACGGTTGTACTGGCATTCCTGATAATGCTGATACGGAATCCCGATGATAGCGGCAACAGCTTTTCCATGCAGCTTGTCATCGCGGCGGCGGCGTTGTGGATATTCATGCTGACTCGCATGATAGTCACGGTGTCATTGTTTGCAAAGTCCGATGCGTCCGACACGGCGGAAATCGGTGATACGGCTGAAACTTATGATACAGCTGAAGTGGATGATACAACTGAGGCTCATGATACAGCTGAGGCTGATAATACGGTTAAAACTGACGCGGCGGATGATGCCGGCTCTGCAGCAAACGACGGCGACGGCAACTGATTCACTTCATCACGGATGAAGGAGGCGGCGGATGAAAAAATTCATACCGATAATACTTGCGGTGATCGCCGGGATAGCGGTGGTAGTCGTCACGGTGTTGTTTCTCACACGCGGCGCGTCAAGTCCGCTGACACGCGACGAGGCGGTCGGCATCACGCGCAATCTTGTGGAAAAATCATACGAAATCAACGAAATTTACTTCGGCAAGGGGCTTGCGCTCAGCGATGACGTAACGGACGCGGATATTTCGAGTATAAATAACGCGGATGTTGACGTGAAGCCCGCGAAATATCTCGCCGTGTCGCCCGACTGCGGGTACGCCAACACCGACGCGATACGTGCGGCGACAGCCGAAGTGTACAGCAGTCAGTACTGCGAATACCTGTATCAGCTCGGCTTCGAGGGGATCACATCAGACGATCAGATCGTTGTCTATGCGCGCTACTGTGACGATTACGAGATGGGACTTTCGATGAACAGCAATGCGCTCCTTGAGGATTCGATAAACCGCACATACGATTTTGATTCACTTGAGCTGATTGATAGAAAGTGCGGAAAATCAAGTCGCGGCAGATACGTCACCGTCAGCCTGCAATCGTACAAGGACGGCGCGGCGGATGAGGTCATCGAGCTCAAGCTCCTGCTTGAAGCGGACGGCTGGCGGCTCGACACACCGACCTATTGAAACAGATATGAACGAGACAAATATGCCCGCGCGTGACCGCGAGCGAGACGAATACTTCATGGAGGCTGCACTGCGCGAGGCAAGAGAATCAATGCTGTACGGCGAGGTTCCCGTCGGCGCGGTAATCGTGCGGGATGACGAGATAATAGCGTCGTCCGGCAACTTCCGCGAGCGGACGAAGGATGCGACAGCGCATGCCGAGATATGCGCGATACGCGCGGCGAACGCTTCACTCGGCGGATGGCGGCTTGTCGGATGCGAGTTGTTCGTGACACTTGAGCCGTGCGTGATGTGCGCGGGAGCGATAATAAACAGCCGTCTGCCCGCTGTGATCTACGGCGCGTCCGACCTGCGCTTCGGTGCGCTCGGCAGTCTGTGCGACATTCGCTCACTCGGGCTGAATCACAGACCTGAGGTTGTCGGCGGTGTGCTTGCGAAGGAGTCGCGTGCGCTGCTTCGTGAATTCTTCGGCTCACGGCGGTGAGAATAAAAGTATAATAAAAACGGCTTACCGTTCGGTTGCGGTAAGCCGTTTTTTCATTCCTTCGGAGGTTTTATCCTCGGCAGACTCCAGCGGAAACGCGCGGCAAGTATGCGTATGAGAAAGATAAGCACCGCACCGCATATCATCGAGGATGTTCCGCCCATATACCTCCACATCACCGCGCACACGGCCGCACCTGTGATTGATGCTAAGGCGTAGATATGCTTTACGAATATGTACGGCGTGTCATCCGCCATTATGTCACGCAGTATCCCGCCGCCGACTCCCGTCACGACGCCGACGAACACAAGGAGAAATATACGGAAATCCTTTGACAGATCATATGCCGTCTGTATGCCGACCACCGTAAACACGCCGAGCCCGAGCGAATCCATGACGAGCAGAAGCGCATCAAGAAGCCCGCGTTTCTTCACCGACTTACGATATGCCGCAAGGAAGAACACGATCACGGAGACTGCCGCCGCCGTAAGCGCATACACAGGCTCGCGGAACATCATCGGCGGCGTGCTTCCGAGGATTATATCGCGTATCACGCCTCC
>CAZMRH010000079.1:0-7977 GCA_964568705.1 uncultured Lachnospiraceae bacterium | reverse complement strand
CGAGTTGTTCATGAATGTCTGCGGCTTCATCAGTAGTACACGCACACCGCCGAGCGTCACCTCACCCGTCAGAGACTTAAAACGAAGTCTGTCAATCCTGCATCCGCACTTCTCCGAAAGGTAGTCAAGCGCAAGAAAGCCCGCGTTATGCCGCGAGCATGCGTATTTATCGCCGGGATTACCGAGTCCGGCGACTATATGTGTCACCGGGACTGTCGGCGTATTGGCGGCATCCCTGCGTATTCTCCGAAACAGTTCGAATATGTCGCTCATTTTGACCTCCGGAAGTGGGGTGCGCAGCCTTTATAAAAAAGGTCTGGCGAAAAAATTTCATCGCGTGTTTGTTCTGTCAAAGTACGGTCTGAATCGTCAGGATTAAAGCACACATCCGTCAGACCCATGTGCATAAGCCTTGCATCTTATTATTTTACCGCATGGCACGCAAAATTTCAATAGCGAAAGGTGAACATTTGCATGGTAAGGGCTTTTTTCCCTTTATATTGTACGTCTTGTATGCAAAATGTAAAATATGACTTTGCGGTAAAAAAAGTACGCCGACGCTATTGTAAAAACGGGCGGCGTTATTTATAATATATATGAATAAGAAAATGAAGGGGGCGGTATTATGCTGTTCAGCCATAATGAAAATAAGCAGGTCGACGATAATAGCATACTGCGCACGAGTGCCGCTTCCGATACGGATTTTTCACATTCGCTCGACGATTTTTCCGAAAAAGATATAACATCAGACACCCCCGCGAAAAAAAAGAAAAAGGGCTTCAGCCCGGCGGAAATTGCAATACTGACCGTATGCGCGGCTGTGCTCATCGTGTCATCCGTGATGCTTATAGGAAATATCCGCGACAAGATCCGCGGTGCGGACATCTACGATACGCTGTCTTCTTCATTTGACGGCTTCACACTTGACGATTCAGACGGCGGAAGTGAGCTTGCCGCGGCAAAATCATCATCGTCCGATCCCGGGCTTATCACGCTTTATCACAGACTAAACGGTGAGGTGGAAGCGACGGTTCTCGACGATACGACCGACGGCGCATATACCGCTCAGCTTGAGTACATGCGCGCGAGCCTGTCGTCGCTCTATTCGGTAAATCCCGACATCTTCGGCTGGATATACGTCGAGGGTACAAAAATCGACTATCCCGTGGTCAAGAGCAAAGACAACCAATACTACCTCACACACGCGTACACCGGCGAGCCTGTCGCGGTCGGCTCGATCTTCGTTGATGCGGATTGCGGCGATTCGCTTGACGACAATCTCAACACCGTGTTGTACGGTCACAACGTCACCAGCGGCGCGATGTTCCACGATGTCAAGAGCTTTCTGAACGCAGATGTGTTCAACAATTCACTCATATACCTATACACCCTCGAAGGTGCATATATCTACAAGCCCTTCTCCGCTTTTGCGACGGAATCGACGTTCCAGTATTTCCGCACCTCATTTGAGGATACCGATGATTTCGTCCATTTTGCCGATTCAATGAAGTCCTGCTCGTATGTGCCGTCCGATATTACGGTGGGCGAGGGAGACCGTATCATCACTTTCTCCACCTGCACCAATGACACCACACGGACCGGACGCTACGCAATGCACGCAAAGCTCATTCAGGTAATAAAATAACAAACGACTGCCGCCGATGCAAAAGCATCTGCGGCAGTTTATTTTCATTGCGACGCGCCCTCAATCAGTCTGAGCTTCTCCGCACGCGTCAGCCGCTTTATCGCCGCCTCGCGCGAGAGTGCCGCCGCCTTATCGGGTACCGATTCACGGTATACGATGCTCACAGGCGTACGGCTTCGCGTATACTTCGCTCCGCGCCCCGAATTATGTACCGCTGCACGGCGGTCTACATCGGTAGCGGTACCGGTATAGAGCGTACCGTCGGCGCATCTGAGAATATAGACATACCAGTTAATCATTTTGTCTCCGCTCACGCCGTATTACAGCGTGATTTTTCCCGCCAGTGCGAGCTTTATATTCAGCAAATCAAGCGCGTTAACACGTCCGTCGGGGTTTACATCCGCAAGCACCTTCTGCACATCATCAAGCTGAGTTTTACCTGCTATTGAACACTCCTCATAGGTATCAGATCCGCCGCGTAAATTTTGCCGTTACGGCTGATATCACCCATCATATATACATCGACAGACGCTTCAAACTTACCGTAAAACGCACCGCTTCCTGTGAGCACGACTGCGATAATACGTTTATTTGTGCTTCTCTCTTGAATTATTTGGTCTATTTAAACATTATATCAAACTTTGTTTCAACATTTGTTAATTTTGTGCAAATACAGACCGTCCCGTGCCGTGAATGAAGCATCGGCAGGGGCGGTCATGATTATTTGGCAATATCTGCGATAAGGCGGTCGACGGCGGCTTCATCGGTCACCCAGCTTGTACAAACACGCACTGCAGAGTGAGTGTCGTCGGTTTTGCACCAGAAGGAGAATGCGTAGTCGCGGCTCAGTCTCTCAAGCATTTCGTCCGGCAGTATCGGGTACTGCTGATTCGTATGCGAGTCGTAAAGCATGCGGTAACCGGCTGTCTCAAACGCATGACGGAGCTTCATCGCAAGCTTGTCCGCATTGTCTGCAAGTGTAAAATATAGTCCGTCCTCAAGCATTGCTTCAAACTGGATTCCGAGCAGTCTGCCCTTTGCGAGCAGTCCGCCGTGCTGCTTTATCATGTAGCGGAAGTCCTTCTTAAGCGAGTTATTCGTGATAACAAGCGCTTCGCCGAACAGGAGCCCCTGCTTCGTGCCGCCGATGTAGAACACGTCGCACAGTTCTGCGAGGTCGGCCAGCGTCACGTCATTTATGTCGCTCTGAAGCCCGTAGCCGAGCCTTGCGCCGTCAATGTACAAAAGCATGCCGAAGTCGCGGCATACATCGTGTATTGCGGCAAGCTCCGACTTTGAATATAGCGTGCCGTTCTCGGTCGGCTGCGACAGGTAGACCATGCCCGGCTGCACCTCATGCTCATGGTTTACGTCGTTATAATGCGAGTCGCACAGGCGACGTATCTCATCGGCGTAAATTTTGCCGTCACCGCTCGGTATCGTGAGTATCTTGTGTGCGTACGCCTCAATCGCACCCGTCTCATGCACGTTTATGTGTCCTGTGTCGGCTGATACCACGCCCTTATACGGACGTAGCGCCGCAGTTATCACGCAGGCATTCGTCTGTGTGCCGCCGACGAGAAAGTGAACATCAATGTCATCCGCGCGGCACAGCTTTTTGATAATGGCACGCGCACTGCCGCAGTACTTGTCCTCACCGTAGACCTCCGTTTGCTCGCGGTTTGTCGCGGCAAGCCGTTCAAGTATGCGTTCATGCGCGCCCTCGGCGTAGTCACATTCAAATCTTTCCATGGACTTTTCCTTTATGTAGTTGTAAAATAGGCTGATACCAAAATCCCATCCGCAGCCGCGAATGGGATTTTTTCATTATTTTCCGAAGTATTTGCCGAAGAGCCGTGAGAACAGCTTGTTTGTACCTTTTCTGATAAGCTGTGCGATCACGTAAACCACGGCAAAAAGCACAAGGTATACGGCAATCGAAATGATGTAGTAAGCCGCACCGAAGTGATTCAACAGTCCGCATACGATGAGCAGCGCGGGTATTGCCAAAAACTCAAGTGCCGTCCATAAGGCCAGTACGACTGATAAAATTATTTCGGAAAACCGCTTCATAGGGTCACATTAAGCTCTTAACCGCCTCAACGATAACGTCGCCGCAGCTTTCGCTGAATACCGAAGTGCCGACCTCGTAACCGCCGTCAGCAACAGCGTCCTTTGTATAGACATAGCCGGGCAGCGTGCCGTTGGTCACTTCAAATACAAATGTCTTCTTGCAGGGTGATGCAGCCTTTATCGCAAGTCCGAATTCAACGAACAATTCACCCTGAATACCGGTGATCATCGTGTCGCCGAGTTTCAGTGTCATTACCTCGCACGGCAGCTCCTCATCCTCGTTGAGGCTGTAGCCACTCGTCTGAGCGAGTGAATAGCTGTAAGCGTTCTCCTTGCCGAACATCGCAAGCTCGCAGTTGCGCTTCTTAATATAGTCGCTGTCGTCCATCGCGGCAAACGCGGCTCTTGCTTCCTCCATCTCGCGCTTAGCCTGATCGAGTGGCGGATAAGTGCGCATCGGCAGGTCGATTTCTTTATGTTTGTACGTGATGTCGATGTCATCCGAATACTTCATTCTCTCAAGGCAGTGGAATATCTCGACCGCAAGCGTTGAGCCGACACGCGCCGCCTCCTCGAAATTCTGACCTACTCTGTGATAACGCGAGCTCTGGTTGCCGGACGTACCTTGTGCGAACATGAATACCGCATCTGGATGCGAGAACGACAGGAAGCGGCGGATGTATCCGGGATAGTCGGCAGTCACGTACAGATTTTCCGCATGGAGATACGTCGGATGGAGCGCATAATTGAACAGCACCGCGCGCACCCTTTCGTCGGTATCCTTTACCGCAAGCACGTTGACTGCGGGATCGGCAAGACCGTTCTTGATTCTGCGGTTGCCGCCGACACCCTGCTCCGCGCCGCAGTGACCGATTTCGCTGCCGAGCTGTGCATCAAATGTATTGCTCATCGCTTCTTTTATCGCGTTCTCGAGCTTCACAAGAAGTCCCTCGACGTATTCCGGACGGCAGCGCTGTCCTTCCTCCTTCTCAAGAGGAGTTGAAGCGTAAACGATAGGTCCGGAATGCGTGTGCGATGTGGTGAACACGATGTTCTGACTAAACTTCGAGCGCAGGATACCTACGTACTTCTTGCCGAGGTACAGCAGATCAAGCGTTACGAGAACGACTTCGTCCTTGCCGTTATTCAGGTACAGGCAAGCCGCGTACAGCGGATCGTGAACACCGATATTCGGTCTGGGACAGTGCGGATAGCCCGCCATTTCAATTCCTTTTTCGGGAGAGATGTCAACAAGTGATACTCCAGCTTTTAACATAATTTTCGCCTTCTCTTAAATATAAATATTTGCTTATGATTTTATAACCTCGACCACGTCGAGTTTATCGGTGAGGAGCAGTATGTCCGCCGCGTGACCGATCGTCAGCGAGCCGACTCTATCGGCGATACCGAGTGCCGCCGCGCCGTTATTCGATGTAAAACCGAACACCTCGGGAAGCGTAAACCCGAGCGCACGGAAGTTCTTCGCCGCCGCCTCCATAGTAAGATAGCTGCCCATCAGCTCCCCTTCGGCGTTGACGTTCACGTCACCCTTGATACTGCCGTCGGCGCATGAGTCGGTTATTGCGACGATACGCTCACATCCGACAGTCTTACACGCGAGGTGCAGCTTCTCGGGTCTGACGTGTATGCCCGCCTTGTCGCAGATGATCTCGTAGTAGAAGTTATCCGCGAGCAGCACCGCGTCATCGAACGTCACGTCCTTCGTTCCGGTATATTCCGGAGCTTCACGATAGCAGCCCGTCGCATCAAACAGATGCGTGACGATTCTCGCACCGCCCATTTCCGCACGCGCCACATCCTCAGGGGATGCCGCCGAGTGACCGATCGCGGGTACGATCCCGCACTTCACGATATCCGCGAGAAACTCATCCGTTCCCGCTTCTTCGGGCGCGTAAGTCCACTGACGGATGATTCCGGAGTCGGCGAGCGCCATGTAATCCTCACGACGCACCACAGCCGCGATACCCGTCTCAGCGCCGTACGCGGGATTGAGGTACGGCCCTTCGAGATGAACGCCGTAAATATTTTTATGCGTTTCCATTGCCGACTTTACCTTCGCGACTCCGTCAAGCATACCCGCCTGACCGAGGTCGCGGTAAAACGTTTCAAGCATCGTCGTCGTGCCGTGCGCAAGGTGGTAATCGGCGACTTCTCCCGGGTCATCATGTGACCAGACAGTTCCGCCCGCGTGACAGTGGATATCGACGAAACCCGGCGCAATAAGACCTGCATGACGGCGCACTTCTCCGCACTCGGGTGCTGATGATGCGCTGCCGCTGTAAACGATAACGCCGTCACGCACGCACACCGCACCGTTTTCGACTACGCGGTCGGGCAGTATCAGTGTGCCGAGCAGGGTGTATTCGGAGGACTTCATCAATAGCCCATCTCCTCGTAGCAGTCGAACGGTTTTGCGATTTCCTCACTGACGTATACGTCGGTATCCCAGAGCTGGAGAATCGATGACGGTACCTGAGGCGTTACTTCTCCGTACAGCACCAGACGCGAGGTCATTCTCTGCCATGCCGAATACGAGCCCATCGTCGTGATGGAGTGCATCTCCATACGGTTGCGGCTTCTCTTTACGTCAGCGGGACCAATCGTTGCGGCACGCGGAGGTACGTTTGCGATATCACCGCTGCAGCCGAATACGCCGTGAAGCGAATTCTGCATGATTGTCATGGGATTGAGCGTTACCACTCTTGCGTCCATGTCAAGGAACTCCTCAAGTGAATTGCATGCAAACTCCGGCGTATCGGGGTCGATGAATGCGATGTGACCGGTCCAGCCGGGACCGCTGTAGCAGATATCCGCGCCCCCGTTTCCGCACTCGGTGATCATCTTTGAATAATCATTGATGTTAGCGGTCGTCGGATAATGCATCTGCTCGATAGGCATTCGGAGGTCCTCACGGATCTTGCCGTAGAAATACTTCATGCAGGAGTAGCCGAAGCCTGACCTGTATGTGATGGGCGCGATGTTGCCGTCGTTGTCAGCCCACTCGTCCATGGTGTAGACATGTACGTTGCGACAGTTGATATTCAAACGGTTGATATTCTCCGCGACCGCCTCATATTCAACGGGGCAGGGGTTGGGCAGAATCATTACGACCTTTTCGTCGGCAAGGTCAGATTTTACGATACGAGCGACCATATCGCCCACCCATATGCCGTCAACGGCGTTGGTGATGTGAATCCTGAAATTCGGATTCGGATGCTTCTCCATATCCTCTCTCTTGATGTTTCTGCATCTTTCGAGGACTTCGGGGTTCTTGTACGGAACAAAGTCCGCAGGTTTGAAGCTGAACATAATACTCTCCTTTTTTGATTTGGTTATTTATTTTTGTTTGCCTTGTATATCTTTTTAACGGGTGCGGGTGATATTTCCCCGCCTGAAGCGAGTATCGCCGCGCCAAGTGACGCAGTCTCGCCTGTCGCCAGCACGGACGCGTCCGCACCCACCGTATCGGCGAGTATCTGGCACCATACGTCGCTCTTAGCCCCTCCGCCGAATACGCGCATCTCACGCGCACCGCCGAGCTTCTTTATTGCGTCACGAACTTCCCTCGATACGCCCGTGTAGAGCGCATGTACTATCTCACCGCGCGTCGTCGAAAGCGTCATTCCTGATATCGATGCGCCCGCCGCGAAGTCTGTGGTGAAGGTAAGTCCGCCGTCGCTGTCGGCGTCAAGTGCCAGTCTGTCCATTTCCCTGTAGGAATCTACGCCGAACACGGTTCCGGCAAGCCATTTTAGTGCCGCACCGCTTGTCATCACGGCGATTTCAGATATGAATGAGTCAGCGTCAAATCGGAACGCCGGACATTCGGGTGTGCCGACAGGTCCGCCGAGACGTGATATCGCGGTCGCCGTACCGAACGATACGGTGCATATGCCGTCAGTGATGCCCGCGCCGATCGCTGCGAGCTTCTGATCCTGTCCGCCGAGTATAACACGCGCACCGGGCTTTATGTTCATTGCACTTGAAGCCGCGTCCGTGACGTATCCGAGAAAATCACCCATGCATCCGACCTCGGGCAGCTTCGCTTCGTCGATTCCGGAGAAATCGAGCAGTTCCCTGTCCCAGCATTTATCGGCAATATTATAAAGCATCGTGCCTGACGCCATCGAGTAGTCGGTCACAGCAGCCCCGCACATTCTCAGGTTCAGGAAATCGAGCGGCAGGAGGAATTTGTCGGCTTTTTCGTACACGTCGGGGCAGTGATCCTTAAACCACAT
>CAZMRH010000078.1:0-8200 GCA_964568705.1 uncultured Lachnospiraceae bacterium | reverse complement strand
GGCGAAGCGTTTGATGATTATCTGATGATTGGCTTTTTCTTCATACTGCTTTTAGTGGGGTTTGTGTTCGGAATGAATATTCCGCAAAACTGCTACAAGCTAATCGGAAATATATTTATCTGGTGTCTGTTTTTGACCTCGGCATTCATCATTATCCAGTTTGCGCTGTATCATATCGCCGGGATCGCACTGTTCAAGTATGAACAGGCGCAGTCCTACGGCGGCACACAGGTCGGATTCTATCTGCTTATGGAGGATCACAGCTGCTCGTCCATCATGATGGGATGCGCCATATTCTACATCATAGCGCGAATAAAAACGAGCAATCTGAAGCTATACCTTCCGATAATGGCGGTGATAGTCGCGGCACTTGCGATGACAGCGCGCCGTACAAGCGTCATCTCGCTTCTTATCGTACTCGGGGTATACTTCTTCGTGAATTTCAAGGGCCCGAAAGCAAGGCTTCGGATGTTGCTTTTATACATCGGCATCGGAGGCCTGATGCTGTATTACCTACTCTTGTCACGTCCGCTTGAATACTGGACACAGTTGTTTGACTCGAACGGCAGGCTCGAGGGATATGCACGTGCGATAAGTATTTTCCTTGAAAACCCGTTCGGCATCGGCTACGGCAGTCTGCATCTTGCTTCACTTATGCCTTTCGGGGTTGAACCTCACAACACGGTACTGCGCTGGCTTGACATGGGCGGAATCCTGTTCGTAATACCGGCAGTCGCAGTGATAATCGGCGTGGCAATATCTGCCCGTAAGAAGAATCATAGAACTGAATTCTGGGTAATTTCGTACATCATACTCGCGTCAAACTTTATCCCTGACATTCTGAACGGCAGATTCTTCGTGATACCGTGCCTTATCACGCTGTTCATGATGCCGCAGAGCGAGTCGGATGACGATGATGACGAATATTCAGATACCGCAGAAGAGACCGCAGAAGAGACCGCAGATGCGACCGCGGATGAGACTGCAGATGTGACCTCAGAAGAGACCGAGGAAGAAACTTCAGATGCAGCCGCAGAGGCGGATGTCGTATTAAGCCGCGATCGTACCGATCAACCGCAATAAGAGTCAATCACTTTGGCGGTGTCAAACTCTGCCTTTTTCCCGAGAATCATCTCGGCGACGGAAACGGCAGTGACGGCACCGCCGCGTTTTGCCTCAACAAGAGTATTACCGCATGAGCCGACCTCAATGAGTAGCGACGCGGGGGTGTACTTCTGATTGAACGCCGCACCGCGAAGGTCTATGGGGCGCATGAGTGTGTCGGAAATAGAATAAAGCGACGACTGAAGCTTGAGTGCAAATGAAAGGTTTTCGTTCCACGTCGGATGATCTGCCCCCTTGTCATCAGTGCCGACAAGCAGCATGACCTGTGCGGTATCATATCCGGAAACCGAAGTCAGCGGACGCAGCTTTGTGAAGGACGCGTCAATGACAGAATCGCGGTGAACGTCGAAAACGTATTTTATAGACGGATACTCGGAAAGATATTTTTGAAGTGCGGCTGAGCTGCGGTTATAGGAATCGCGGTAGGATTCGCTGTCGAACAGCTCGGTGCAGTGGATGGTGTTCACACCGCAGTCGTTGAGTATATCTGTCATCACACTGCCGACCGCGACGACATTTTGCGACGTATCGCCTGTGCGGAAGCTGTCTGACTTGCGGTAGACGTTCGTGTCGGTCGACAGATCACTGTAGGATTCAGTAGCGTGAGTGTGGTATATGAGCGCGATGGGCGCGTCACTCCCGTACTCTGCGTACAGCGAGTCAGCGTTTTCAATCCCCGGCGCGGAGTCAAGCAGATAACCGAGGTCGGGCGAATAGTCCGTTTCGTTTTTTATTTCGATTCCGCCGGCGGCTTTTGATGATAAATCGTACTTCACGATCGGATATTTTGTGTCATCGGCAAGCGGTACGGCGGCATTACCGTTTGAATCACCTTCGGATGAGCCGCTGACCGACGGCTGATACGCGCTGCCGGATATGCCATCGCCCGTTATGTCCGCACCGTAGTCCTCAGATTCGTCGTACTCTGCAAACGTGATACTTCCGGCGTACAGCTCGCTTATCGCCGCACTGTTCATATCGCCGCTGAAAAAGTCATCAATAAGCATCACACAGCCCATTATCACGGTGAATACCGTAAGCACGCATAAAAGCGATGCGGCCAGCACAATAGTCGCCGCACCTCCCGAACGTGCGGGGACGGGCGCGTCCTCGCTCTTGTATTCGGTCGTAACGGTGATGCTGTCATCTTCTTCACCGCCGATATTCTGCGGGAACAGCACACGTCTGGTGATGATTCCCGTTTCGTTGTATCTGTCCAATTGTTTCACTTCCTTTTACAGTCGAAATTAAATCTGATATAATACAATTTATTAAGCCGTCGGCCGGATTATTACCGCTATAGCATATCGGTGAAAAACGCTTTGTTTATCGCCGAGGATAAGAGTCCGGCGAGACTTTCGGTGATGATGTCGGTCTCCTTGAGAGAGACGAAGAAACTTTTACCGTTCGTCAGCACCCCTTCAAGCGAGGAGTTGATCTCGGTGATGCCTGCCTGCTCAAGCGCATCGACGACAAGCGTTGATGAATCGACGACTGTCGGAACGCCGAGAGCGACTATCGGACAGCCGATGTCGGCTTTCGTTATGCCGCTTCTGCGGTTGCCGATACCGGATCCCGGATGAATACCGCTGTCGGATAGCTGTACGGTGGTCGCAAGACGGCTGCAGGAGCGCGCGGCGAGAGAGTCGATGGCGACGATAACGTCAGGCTTTACACATTCGGCGGCACCGCGTATCATATCGGCAGCTTCAATTCCGGTCTGACCGAGCACACCCGGACGTATGGCGGCGACTCGACAGCAATTGAGCGATTCGAGAATACTGCCGCGGCTGCCGGTGGCGTGGTAAGTTACATTTACTTTGTCGGCTGTCTCCGGGCCGAGCGCGTCAGCCGTGATGAAGCGGTTACCGAGCCCCGCCACAAGTATAATTGTATTTTCCGACAGCGGCGAGCCGACAAGCGCTTCAATGAATGACGAAAGCTCTGATGCGATAGTAACTGCGACCCCATCGAGCGATTCACTGTCGAGATACCACACCTTACCGGTATTTACGGTAATATAGCGTCCGCGCTCACGTCCCGAAATTTTCACGCCCTCGTCACTTGTCACCCGTAGCTCCGAAATCGAGCATGAGCCCGATGTGTATTCGCGGTAGCCGACTCCGCGAGTGGGCATGTCGGTGTGTGCTGCACTCTCGCATGCAAGATCGGTGCGCAGAAATACATTCTTGCGGTTACCGAGTATCTCACGACGCACATGTTTTGAATTTGAAATAATATCACCTCCGTTTACGATAAGTGAATTGTGTACGGATTATGGAATAAATATGCAGATAGGTAAAAAATGAATACATGATATAATCGGCGGGGTAAAGCGGCGTGCGTACGGGATTTCCGATGTGTGAAAAATTACTAAAATGCCGAAATCAAATTGTGCATTTCAATGAATATTGAAATTTGTCTGAAAAAAGTGATTGATTATCTTCGGGAATAGTGCTATAATATATCATATTACGATGTGTAAGTATTTTTACTGTACATGCATCACTTGCGAATACCGAGGAGGATTTTCACAGATGAAAAAGATTGTATCGCTGACGCTCTGTGTCCTTATGCTTGCAGGCATACTTGCGGGCTGCGGATCAAAGCTGTCGGAAACGGATAAGGGTTCTGTTATAAACATGTACCTCACCAATGAGATATTCAGCTTTGATCCCGCGACAAGCTATACGGATGCGTCGTGCGCAAAGATACTTTCGCTTATTTACGAGGGTATCACCGTGCTTAACGATAACGGCAAATATGAGTATGGCATGATGGACAGGTATGAAATCAACAAGGAAGAAAACAGCATGCTCATCTACCTCCGCGATTCAAAGTGGAGTGACGGCACGGACGTTCAGGCGAGAGACTTCGTATTCGCGTGGACGCGTATTCTTGAGCCTGATTTCAAGTGCGATGCGGCATGCTTGCTTTACGATGTAAAGAACGCCCGCGCGGCTAAGATGGGTGATGCGTCGATAGACGATGTCGGCATCACCGCACCTGACGTATCACTTATCAAGATCGAGTTTGAAGGTGCGATCGATTACGAACAGTTCCTTCAGACGCTTGCAAGTCCGGCGCTTGTACCTGTTCGCGAAAGCGCGGTCCAGCGCGGCGACGACTGGGGAACAAAAGCTTCCACGATTTTGACGAACGGCCCGTTCGACGTAAAGAAGATCGACTATAAGGATGAGCTGAGACTTGAGAGAAGCACATACTATCTGCGCAACACCGACAAGAATCAGGCGCTTGATAAATACGTGAAGCCGTACAGAATAGTGGTTCATTACAACTACGGCAACAACGACGAACAGCTCAATTACCTCATGTCCGATGACGATGCTACGAGAAACATGTACATAGGCGAGATACCGCTTTCCGCAAGAGAGCAGTACAAGAAGGACGCGGAAGTAAGCGACACCATGGTCACTCACGCGTACTACTTCAACACGACAAACAATCTTTTCCAGAAAGCGGAGGTCAGACGCGCACTTTCACTTGCGCTTGACCGTGAGCAGATCGTGTCACTCATCACCTATGCGACACCCGCGACAGGACTTATTCCTACAAATGTGTTTGACGCGACTAATAAAACATACTTCAGAGAAGTATCCGATAAGCAAGGCGCACTCGTAGGTACAACCGCATCTGTGGAAGAGGCAAAATCGCTGCTTTCAAGTGCGGGAGTAAAGAGCGGATCATTCACGCTTACAGTCCGTGACGATGAGGTCGATCTTGCAATTGCGAATTACGCGATCGGCGTATGGGAGGAGCTTGGCTTCAAGGTAAAGCTCAAGACACTCACCGGCGAGCGCGATAAATCGAACAGCACCGATACGGATGAAGTTTATACTGACGAATTCCTCAATGCATACAAAGCCAGTGACTTCGACGTTATCGCAGTCGACATACAGATGCTCGCACCTGACGCATACTCCGCGCTTGCACCGTTCTCACCTCAGTTCTCGGGCAACGGTGTTGACATGGCTTCCGATAATTACGATGTGATAGGGCATGTCACGGGCTATGACAGCGACGAATATAACGAACTTATCGAGCAGGCATATGCCGAGAAAACAAGAGCGGCAAGATGCACGATACTGCATACCGCCGAGCAAAAACTCCTTGAGGATATGCCGGTAATACCTGTCGTATTCCTTCAGGATGCATATATTTATACAAATGACCTTTCGGGAATCGGAAGCACATACTTCGGCAGAGACTTTAAGAAGCTGAAGCTGAAGAATTACGCCGATATCAAAGCGGCTATAGAAGCAAAAGAAGAAGAAGCTGCGGCATGACCTCGGACAACATAAGCGGAGGGCAGAATTATGCCCTTCGCTTTTTGGATTAAAATAATTACAGGAGGACGTTATGAGCTCACCGATCGACGACGCAATGCAGATCAAAATATTCATACTGTACCTGCTGGACAGAATAGGTTATCCGATAGATTATAAAAGCATCGAATCGGTGCTGATGCAGGACGGCAGGCTAAACTACTTCGATATGGCGGAGTGTTTTTTCGCACTCGTTGATTCGGGGCTTATCAGACGGCTCAACCCCGACGGTACGGAATATGTCGAACAAAATACGCCGGATTATACGGAGGATGAAGACTTTCCGTACGGCAGGATAGACGATGAGCCTTATATGCAGAACAGCGAGCCACCGAAGGTGCTGTATGAGGTGACGGAACGCGGTAAATTCGTCGCGACCGAGCTGTCCGACAGCATTTCGCAAAGTACCAGAGAGCGCAGCTACCGCAGTGCGCTTCGTTTTCTTTCCTTCAAAAAGCACGACATCACCACAAGCTGCACATATTCTGATCAGGGCAGGGGATATCTGTTCAATTGCACGGTCAAGGAAAAAGGCGAGACTTTGCTCAGCCTGTCGATTCATGCCGATAACGATTTTCAGCTCAACAATATGATTAAAAATTTCAACGAGGCGCCGGAAACGGTATTCCGCGGACTGCTGACGGCTATCAGTGGTGATCTTGCGTACATCAATTAGCCGCCGCGATCAGTGAAGCGCAGGATTTTCACCGTAAATTTGTCTGCAAATACAAAAATATTAAAAAAATAGTCAATTAATAAAAAAATGTTGAACAATACTATTGACAAATTTGCAAAAGGTGTTATAATAGTTGATAAGTAAAAGTATCAGAGGTACTGATGAAGAAAAATGGAGCGGATAAGGTTGAACAGCTGATAATCCGTGTAAAGAGCGGGGACAGCACAGCTTACAATGACCTTCTCACTCAGTATTTACCTTTGATAAAGAAGCTTGTAACATATTATTCAACTATGTCAGACAGCACGGTGAACACTGTCCGCCAGGATATGGAGCAGGAAGCGTCACTTGCACTATATAACGCAGCAGTCGCATATGATTTTGAAAAGCGCGGTGTAACTTTCGGACTGTTCGCAAGAATATGCATAAAAAACGCACTTATCTCGATGTTGCGCAAGATGAAAAAGGAACCCAAATCGGTGGAAATCGACACCGATAATCAAGCGCAGCTCAGGTTTTATCCTCAGGGGTCAGCAAAACTTTTAGGTAATATTGAGGCAGAAGAATATCTTGAACGCATAGGCGGGCTTTTGTCAAAGTATGAGAATGTGGTTTTCTGTGAGTATATTTCCGGCAAAAAGGCGCGGGAGATAGCTCAGAAGCTCGGCAAAAGCGATAAATCAGTCAGTAATGCGTTGTGCAGGATAAAGGTAAAGATAAAAAGCATGCCTTGATAAGTATTTTAAGCCTGTGGCTTTAAAATAAATTTGTCCCAATAGCTTAAACAGAGCAATGCGAAAGCAGGGGTGGCGGTGCAAGTCCGTCTGGGGCAAAAATATTACCATTTTTTCAAAGTGAGGGAGAACCAACAATGTACGAGGACAAGACCTTAAAGTGCAAAGAATGCGGCGAAGATTTCATTTTCACAGCAGGAGAGCAGGAGTTTTACGCAGAAAAGGGATTCCAGAATGAGCCCCAGAGATGCAAGAACTGCCGCGACACCCGTAAGAACGCATCCAAGGCGAACAGAGAAATGTTCACCACAACATGTGCTCAGTGCGGAAAAGAAGCTACTGTTCCGTTCCAGCCCAGCAATGACAGACCTGTCTATTGCAGCGAGTGCTTTGCAGCAATGAAGCAGCAGTAATGTGACTTTACTTCGGTAAAATAACATATATCTGATTTTTTGCAAGCTAAGTGCATCTACAGATGCATGGTGTCAGAGATGATACCGGAACAGACAAACAAAACCCCGCAGATCTCACGATCTGTGGGCTTTTTGTTTTTATTTTTGCATGAGGAGCACAGTTAAAGCCATGCTTCACATTAACGGCACTTCTTATTTCTCATAGGAAGCAGTGCAAGCACCGCCATCACCGCGAATTCTCCGATTATTAGCATATCCCTGCCTGACGGTACCGCGACCGCGTCCACCGTACCCGTTACCGCTTGTAACGGGAAAAAGCGCAGATACAACACTACCATGATTCCCGTGAGTATACCCTGTAAAAGCTTTGACATAAACATGTATTTCATCGGGATTCCCACGCCTGTCAGGAATACTGCAGACTGAGCGAACACCGACAATCCCGAAAATCCCACAGCGAAACCGCATAAAGCGGCACCGTATGCACCGCCTATGCTTCCGCCGACCGAGCATCCTTCGGTAAACTCAAGTATCGCGGCGACGCCGGGATAGACGACGGATGAGACATGCGTCAGTGACAGCAGAGCGGAAATATATTCAGTGACTACACTAAAAAATACGACGAATGCGCATACGGTAATGATTGAACGCCCTGCACCCGATACCGCGCGCGTCAACTGAATACCGAATGGCTCGGACGCGCTGACACGTCGGACGCAAGCGTCTGTTTGCACAGCTTCACCTGATGCTGCCGTTGCTGATTTGCCTCTCACCTTCGGCGAGCATATGCGCATCAGAAGTCCGCATATCCCTGCGCTGATGAGCTGAGATAAGTATATCACAAAGCCGAACACGCGGCTGCCCCAGAATGCTCCGCCGACCACCTCGATTATGAACGCGGGTCCT
>CAZMRH010000077.1:2726-8503 GCA_964568705.1 uncultured Lachnospiraceae bacterium | reverse complement strand
TTATAGTGCTCGACGACGAAAACTGGAATCACGGCATAATCGGGATAGTTTCATCAAGGATAACGGAAAAGTACGGAAAGCCGTCAATACTCATATCCTTTAAGAATAACTCGGAGGACAGTGACGCGGGAGAGCTTCCGGAGGATGTCGGGAAGGGCTCAGGCAGAAGCGTGAAGGGGATGAACCTTGTTGAAGCTTTGACGCACTGTTCCGACCTGCTTGTAAAGTACGGCGGTCATGAGCTTGCTGCGGGACTTACTATCGAGCGGCGTAATCTCGTCAAATTCAGACGCCGAATCAACGAATATGCAGCCGGTTGCTTCGGCGGTGATCGGCTTACATCATATCTTGAAGCCGACTGCGAGCTTTTGCCGTCGGATGTGACGATGCGTCAGGCGGAGGAAATATCCTGCTTTGAGCCGTTCGGCGTATCAAATCCGACACCTGTGTTCGTGATGTACGGAATGAAGGTTTCATCGGTCAGCGGAGTCGGCGGAGGCAAGCATATAAAATTCATCCTCAGCCGCGACGAGCTGGTGGTATGTGCAATGCAGTTCCGTAAAGCCGCGTCGGAATGTGATATTTACGAGGGCGATACGGTCGACGTGATATTCAGTCTTGATATAAACGATTTTCAGAATATAAAGACGCTCCAGCTCATATTAAAGGATATACGGCTGTCGGGCGAGCTGCAGGCGCGTGAGGAAGCGGAGCATGAACTGTTCGACAGGGCGTATGCGGCGATAGTCGGCAGCGGTGATTTTCCGGAGGGTAACGCTGCGGAGATAGTACCCGTGAGGGCTGATTTCGTCTCATTCTATAACGCGGTGCGTCAAGAGCTTCGCGTCAATCATGAGGTGTTCAGCATGCGTGCGCTCGGTCAAATACTTGATACGGCGGGGCATCCGCTCGGATACGCGAAGCTGAAATTTATTATAAAGGTATTTACGGAGCTGAATCTTCTCGGCATCGAGGAATACGAGAACGATATATACCGCTTCAGATACACATACGCAAAGACAAAAACGGATCTTGAGCGGTCGAACATATACAGAAGGCTGAAGGGTGTGTACCAGAACAGAGGGCAGTAAGCCCGAAGCACAGGGAAGATAGGGTTGAAGAATGGCAGATAAATCAAATGAAACGAATGCTCCGGCGGAGGGTAATTTTACCCGAATCGAGACGCTGCTGATTCATCTGAAAAACAGCGGCAAGAATTACGATATCGAAAAGATAAAGCGCGCGTATCTGTATGCCGGGAAGATGCATGAAGGGCAGAAGCGCAACAGCGGTGAGCCGTACATCATCCATCCGGTAGCGGTTGCGGAGATCGTCGCGGGACTCGGGCTTGACACCGATTCCATCTGCGCGGCATTCCTGCATGATACGGTCGAAGACTGCTCGGAAAAGACAAATCTCGAGACGATAAAGCAGCTTTTCGGTAATGAGGTTGCGGAGCTTGTCGACGGACTGACGAAGATGGCGGACATCAACGTCGTTGACAAGGAAGAAGCTCAGATGGAAAATATACGCAAGATGCTCTTGGCGATGAGCCGCGACATCCGCGTGATATTCATCAAGCTCTGCGACAGACTTCATAACATGCGTACTCTTGACGCGAAGCCTGAGGCGAAACGCCGCACGACCGCGCTTGAGACGATGCACGTCTACGCACCGCTCGCTCACCGTCTCGGAATGCAGCGTATCAAGCAGGAGCTTGAGAATCTCGCACTTGCTCACCTTGATCCGATAGGCTACAGCGAGGTCAGCACGCATATCGAGAACAAATACGGGCAGAACCGCGACTTCATCGAGAAGGTACGTGGTCAGGTTGCTGGGAAGCTCGAGGAATACGGCATACACTTCCAGCTTGAAGGGCGCGTAAAGACAGTTTACTCCATCTACCGCAAGATGTTCAATCAGGACAAGAGCTTCGACGAGATATACGACTTCTACGCAATACGAATCATCGTTGATACGGAGCTTGAGTGCTACACCGCGCTCGGCGTGATACACGAGATGTTCAAGTCGATGCCGGGACGCTTCAAGGATTATATTTCAACGCCGAAGCCGAATATGTACCAGTCGCTACATACGACGGTCATCGGCCGTGACGGCATACCGTTTGAGGTGCAGATACGCACACGCGAGATGCATCACATCGCCGAATACGGCGTGGCGGCGCACTGGAAGTATAAGTCGGGCGAGAGTAGCAAGGAGGACATCGACGCGAAGCTGTCGTGGATATCGAAGCTCATCGACACGGAGAATGAGACAATGGATCCCGACGACTTCATGCACGCGCTTAAAATCGACATCTTCCACGATGAGACGTTCGTGTTTACACCGAAGGGCGACGTTATCGCACTTCCGCAGGGCTCGACGGTCATCGACTTCGCGTACGCTATCCATACCGAAGTCGGCAACCGTATGATCGGTGCGAAGATCAACGGAATGATCGCACCGATTGACAAGATACCGCAGAACGGCGAGATTGTCGAGATACTCACGTCGTCCGCATCCAAGGGGCCGAGCCGCGACTGGATGAAGATAGTGCGCACGGGTGAAGCGAGAACGAAGATACGCCAGTGGTATAAGAAGGAGAAGCGCAGCGAGAACATCGTCGTCGGACGCTCGGAAATAGAGCGCGAGATCGCTAAGTGCGGCAGATCGACTGAGGTGCAGCGCGCGGGGATAATCGAGAATATCGCACACCGCCTGGGCATGCATACGGCGGACGACCTCTGCAACGCGATAGGCTACGGCGGCGTAATGATGAGCAAGATAGCCGTCAAAATTAAGGACGAGTACGACCGCAATGTCAGGGCTGCGGCAGAAGCTGCGAAGCCTCCGATCGAAGCCGATCAGGTGCAGGTCGTAAAGCCGCATCATGAGAGCAAAGCGGGCGCGGTGATAGTCGACGGCGAGACCGGTTGCGAAGTGAAGTTTGCGAAATGCTGCAATCCGCTGCCGGGTGACGCGATAATCGGCTTCATCACGAAGGGACACGGCGTTTCGATTCATAAGCGTGACTGCCCGAATGTAACGACAGGCATGAAGGACGAGGAATTCTTCTACAGATGGATTCCGACTGAGTGGAACGAAAACGCGGTCACGCGTCAGAAGCCCGCACTGTATGAGTCGATGCTGCAGATTTACGCCGAGAACCATATCTCGCTCATCGCGGACATAACCGCGGCAATGGCTGACATGAAGGTCTCGATAATGCAGATAAACACAAAGAAGGACGGCGAGGATGAGGTGATAATCACGCTCAAGATCGGATGCCGTGATATAGGTCACTTCAATTCGATAGTGTCAAGGCTGAGGAGCATCCGCAATGTGACGGCGGTCGTACGCGCGCTCAGCTGACGGGGAGATAAAATGATAGCAATACTTCAGAGAGTAGCGAGGGCTTCGGTGACGGTCGAAAATGAGCGTGTCGCCGAGTGCGGCAGAGGACTTATGATTCTTCTCGGCGTGGCTGAGAACGATACCGACGAGGACGCGATTCTATTATCCGAAAAAATAGCGAAGCTGCGTATATTCACCGATGACGACGGCAAGATGAACCTGTCGGTGAACGATGTCGGCGGAAGCGTCATAACCGTGCCGAACTTCACACTGCTTGCCGCTTACCGCAAGGGTAACCGCCCCGATTTTCTCGGCGGTGCGAAGCCGGACGCGGCAAAGCGGCTGTTTGAGCTGTTCGCCGACAATATCGGCACGCTTGTAAATGGCAGCGGACGCGGAATATTCGGTGCTGACATGAAGGTCGAGATACTTAACGACGGACCTGTCACCATACCAATGGACAGCCGCGTACTGAGACAGACAAAATGAGACTTGTAATAAACGGAAAAATAAAGCCGTACTATGTGCAGATGCTGTGCATGCTGTTCTTTCCGGGAGCAAAGTTTCCCGAAAACGAGGAAGCGGACGCACCGTGCATGACGGTCACGACGGAGAAGCACGGCAGGGCTTACCGCGGAGAAGCAACGCTTGTGTCAGATGGAATTACAACGCGCGGCGAATACCTTGTGCCGGACGTAACCGCCGTATCATACGGTGATGATCTTGCCGAAAAGATGGCGGCGGGCGGCGCGATAATTGACGCGGGGCGAAAATTTACGAGCATCACTCCTCCCTGGGGTATGCATACAGGCGTGCGTCCGGCAAAACTTTTAACAAAGCTGATGACTGGCGGTATGAGCGAAACGGACGCGGCAGACAGCTTCGCGAAGGCGTTTCTCGTGCGCGACGATAAAGCGAGACTTGCATCCCGCGTCGCATCGGCTGAAATGCGGCTGCTCGGCGACGATACAATATATAATGAAGCGAGCGTCTATATCGGCATACCGTTCTGTCCGAGCCGGTGCAGCTACTGTTCGTTCGTATCCTACACTTCGCCGAGACTTCTCGGGCTTATCCCCGAATACCTTAAGGTTCTTGCGTCGGATATCGCGAATATTTTTGCGATGATACGCGAAAATAATATAAGACTGGCGTCCGTATATATCGGCGGCGGCACACCGACTGTGCTTGATGAAGCGCAGCTTGACGCGCTTCTATCCCAGATTGCATCACTTTGCGATACGTCATCTCTTCGTGAATTCACGCTTGAAGCGGGCAGACCCGACACGATAACCGCGGAGAAGATGAGGATAGCGAAGGACTGCGGTATCACACGCGTCAGTGTAAATACGCAGACACTGAACGATGAGGTGCTTCATGCGGTCGGACGGCGACATACGGCAGCCGATTTCTTCCGCGCGTATGATATCGTTAAAAAGTCGGGTATCGGATGTGTCAACGTTGATCTCATCGCCGGACTTCCGGGGGAGAACGCCGACAGCTTCAGACGAAGCGTTGACGGAATCGTCGTACTTGAGCCCGAAAACATAAGCGTACATTCGTTTTCGGTCAAGAAGTCATCGGAGTTCCGATGTGAGCTTGACGGAAGCGTGTACGATATCGACGCTGTGGCGGCTGAAGCATCGGTCGATTATTCGCAGAAAAGACTCGATGAGTGCGGCTATATGCCGTACTACATGTACCGCCAGAAGAACACTGTCGGCAATCTCGAGAACGTCGGGTATTCAAAGCCGTCATATGAGGGACTTTATAACGTGTACATGATGGAGGAGATACATTCCATTTTCGCGGCGGGTGCGGCATCGGTGACAAAGCTACTGTGCCGCGGTGACGGTGATGCTCCGACCGCGATAAAGAGGATATTCGAAAAGAAGTATCCGTATGAATATATCGCAGAGCACAGCGCTGACGGCGGAGCGGCACGCGCTGAGATGCTTCGCCGCGAGACGGCACGGTTTTACAACAAATACTTCTGAAATGAGCGGTGAATTATGCAGATAATAAATAAAGCGGCAATGAACCCGGATGAGGCGGCAGCGTTTGTCGCCGAATGTGAACGCACCTTTGAAAATCAGCTTGAGCGCGTGTCGGATATGATAACGGGTGACGCGTCGCTTCGAGTGATGACGCTTTCGGGACCGACCTGTTCTGGTAAGACGACCACCGCGGCAAAGCTCACCGAGGATATCGAGAAATGCGGGAAGCGTGCGAGGGTGCTGTCGGTCGACGATTTCTATAAAAACGATCTGCAGCCCGATAAAAACGGCAATTACGACTTCGAGACAGTCAATGCGATAGATCTCGAATGTCTTGAAAAGTGCGTTGACGGACTGTTCAGCGGATATACCGTACTGCTTCCGATGTTTGATTTTACGGTGCAGCGCAGGGTAAGTGAGACGGAA
>CAZMRH010000077.1:0-2716 GCA_964568705.1 uncultured Lachnospiraceae bacterium | reverse complement strand
TTGAAGGGATACAGGCGGTATATCCCGAAGTCCGCACACTGCTGGCGGGCTATAATTCAAAGAATGTGTTCATCTCGGTAAGCGATGACGTTGAGGTGAACGGCGTTTTCTTTACGCGGCATGAAATCAGGTTGATGAGACGGCTCATCCGTGACTTTGCATACCGCAATTCAAGCCCCGAATTTACCTTTAAGCTGTGGAGCGGTGTGCGCGCGAATGAGGAAAAGAACATTTACCCGAATCTATCGGGAGACGAAATCACGATAAACTCATTTCTGCCGTATGAGATATTCCTTCTCGGCGACGAGGTACGCCCGCTTCTGTCTGAAGTGACTGACGGCGAGTGCGGCGCTGATACGGCAAAGGAACTTCTCCGAAAGCTCGACGCGATACGCGACGTGAAGATACCGAAATCGCTCGTGCCGCTCGGCTCTGTCTACAGAGAATTTATAAGCTGAAAGAAATACTGAAAATGAAAATACTGTTTGATAAAATTGAAATAATGTCGCAGGATGACACGCTTGAGACAGTCTATCTCGCGACTGACGGCTGCCGTATCGCCTATATCGGCAAGGATAAGCCGGACGGCACGTTTGACCGCGTGATTAGCGGTGCGGGGAGGCTGTTAATACCGGGAATGTACAATCTCCACTGCCACAGCGCGATGAATCTCCTGCGCGGGATAGGTGAGGACATACCGCTCGACGACTGGTTGAACAAGCGCATCTTTCCGGCGGAAGATAAGCTGACTGCGGAGAGCGTATACCTCTCGTCGCTGATGTCGGCGGCTGAGATGATTGCGGGCGGCGTCACGTCGTTCTCCGACATGTACTTCTTCTGTGAAGCGACCGCGAAAGCAGTCACCGACTCGGGAATGAAAGCGAACATCGCGCGCGGAATCGTTGCGTTCGACGAAAACGATGACCCGAGGAATGACCGCCGCCTCAGTGAAGCCGTATCGCTTTACGAGAATTTCAACGGCGCGTCGGACGGGCGTATCCTCGTCGACTTCTCGATGCAGGGCGAATACCTTATCACCGAGCGCATGTGCCGAGCTGTCGCCGATACTGCTGCAAAATACGGCTCGCGAATACAGATACACCTTTCTGAAACGAAGAAGGAACATGATGAGGGAATCGCACGCCGTGGCATGACACCTGCACAGTTTTTCGATATGTGCGGCGTGTTCGATGTGCCGTCATCGGCGGCGCACTGCGTCCATGTGAGTGAGAATGATATGGCACTGCTTGCACGCACAGGCGTGACCGCAGTGCATAATCCCGTGAGCAACTTAAAACTCGGAAGCGGTATTATGCCGCTCAGACAGATGCTTGACGGAGGAGTAAATGTCGCGCTCGGCACTGACGGCGCGGCGTCGAACAACACTATAGACGTGCTCCGCGAACTGTCGTTTGCATCCCTCATACATAAGGGCGTGTCGGGTAAAGCCGATATCATCACATCACGTGAGCTTATGCCGATGCTGTCGGAAAACGCAGCGACGGCACAGGGACGCATTGACTGCGGCAGACTTGAAGTCGGTATGAGAGCGGACATATGCGTGCTCGACATAACGAAGCCACATACAGTGCCTGTCAGAAGCGTCAGCGGTGCACTCTGCTATTCGCTTCATTCGCAGGATGTCGTAATGACTGTAAGCGACGGCAGGATACTTTACGAGATGGGCGAATACACTACAATAGACATAGAAAAACTTCAGCATGATTTCGACAGAATGTCGTTACTATTCGAATAAAGGCGGTACGGACATTTGATAAAAAAGGGTAATGCGTCGGGTGAAAAAGCGAAGAACTCGACGAAGCTGTTTTTTTCGGGCGTATTTATACTGACGCTCTCAAACGTGATAGTCAAGGTGATAGGGCTTCTGTTCCGCATCCCGATGCACGGACTTATCGGCGACGAGGGAATGGGCTACTATAACTCGGCTTATCAGATATATTCCTTCTTATATACACTCTCAACTACAGGACTTGCGGTTGCGGTGTCGATAATGATATCGGAAAGCAGAGCGACGGCAAAAATAAAGCAGGTACACCGCGTGTTCAAGGTGACGCTGATGCTGTTTCTCGGCGTGGGACTTATAGGAATGAGCATCATGCTGTTCGGAGCGGGGACGCTGTCGAAGGATATACTTAAAGCCGAGCCGTCATACTGGTGTATCATTGCGATAGCACCGACGCTGTTCTTTGTATGCATTTCAAGCGCAATGCGCGGATACTTCCACGGATACCAGCAGATGATCCCGACAGCAGTATCGGAGCTTGTCGAGACGCTCTGCAAACTCATCGTCGGAATTGTCATGGCACTGTACGCGATAAAACAGGGCTATCCGATATACGTTACTGCGGCGTATGCGGTCACGGGACTGACTATCGGAACACTGCTTAGCATGGCATTTCTGATATTCGCAAAGCTTCTGTTTAAGGAAAGAACCTATAATATGGAATTTCTTGCGAACGGAGAAAACACTGACACTCAACCAAGCGAAAAAATATTAAAGCGCCTTGTGAAAATTGCATTGCCGATTGCAGTATGCTCGTCTGTGATGAGTCTAACAAACCTTATCGACGTGGGAATTGTACAAGGACTTCTGCAAAAGTATCAGGGAATGGCGCAGGAGGTAGCAACGGCGGTATACGGGAACTATACGACGCTTGCAGTACCTATGTTCAACCTGCCACCGGTGCTTGTATAT
>CAZMRH010000076.1:0-8645 GCA_964568705.1 uncultured Lachnospiraceae bacterium | reverse complement strand
GCACAGGCTGCTGAACGAGGGCGTAAAGGCGATCGTCATCGCGTGCAATACGGCGACGAGCGTTGCGGCACAGAGACTCAGACATGAGCATCCCGACATTCCGATAATCGGCATGGAACCGGCGCTCAAGCCCGCGGTCGAATTCAAGAAAAACTCGAACATACTTGTGATGGCAACGCCCGTGACGCTCACTCAGGAGAAATTCGGCGCGCTGTACGGAAAGTATCACGACATGGCGAACATTGTCACGCTGCCCTGTCCGCGGCTTGTGAGATTCGTCGAGCAGGGCATCACCGACGGCAGCGAGGTCGACGCGTATCTCGCGGAGGTACTTTCACCGTATACGGGGACTCATTTTGATTCGGTCGTACTCGGCTGCACGCACTATCCGTTTGTGAAGCAAGCGATACGGCACGCGTTTCCCTACGGAGTGCAGATATTCGACGGAGGAGCGGGAACGGCTCGCGAATGCAGACACAGGCTTGATGAGGCGGGACTGCTCGGCAGCGGAAGCGGAAAGGTACAGCTTATAAACAGCCGCGAGGATGACGCGACGTCGATGACCGCCATACGCTTGTTCACAATGTAGCGTGTGCAAATTTTACGGGAATTAATATTATTATTAATTAATGTATGGTATACTTAGTCAAATGGGGTTTCGCATACTGCGATACGCGTGTCAGGCGCTGCCCGACACCTGCCCGCTTTTCACGGAAAAGCGGGGGAAAAGGATACAGGCGCACGTTCGGTTTAAATCTGACGCTATCAACAATGCTTTGTCTGAAATAACCCCTTTTAAAAGTTTTTGCCAGGCTTTTTTCAAAAAGCCGCGTACCCCCCCCCCACTTAGGAGATAAATTATGATTCAGGTAAATAAGCTTGTGAAGCTGTACGGCAGGAACCTTGCGCTTGACGAGGTATCCTTCACCGTAAAGCGCGGTGAAATAATGGGCTTTCTCGGGCCTAACGGCGCGGGAAAATCGACGATGATGAACATAATCACCGGCTTTTTGTCGTTCAACTCAGGTACTGTCACCATTGACGATCACGACATACTCGAGGATTCGGCGGCGGCGCGCAGACTCATCGGATTTCTGCCCGAGGTGCCGCCGCTGTATGTCGACATGAAGGTGTCGGAGTATCTGAACTTCGTGTATGAGCTAAAGGGCGTGACTCTGAAGCGCGACGCTCATCTCGATGAGATATGCCGCGTGACGAAGATAGCCGACGTGAAGTATAAGCTCATCAGCACACTGTCGAAGGGCTTCCGTCAGCGTCTGGGCATTGCACAGGCACTGATCGGCAATCCGCCCATCCTTATATTCGATGAGCCGACTGCCGGACTTGATCCTCTTCAGATCATAGAAGTGCGCGGTCTTATCCGCAAGCTCGGACGCGATCACACCATAATCCTCTCGACGCACATTCTCTCCGAGGTGCAGGCGATATGCGACCGCATCGTTATCATCAATGAAGGAAAGATTCTCGCCGACGAGGAGTGCGACCGCATCACGAGCACCATCAGCGGGGGTCAGAGATATCTTGCGAAGATATGCGGTGAGCGCGAAGCGGTGCTTGAAGCCGTCCGCTCGCTTGACGGCGTGAAGTCGGCGGTGTTCACAGGTCACAGGGAAGCCGACGCGCTCACATATCAGATCGACAGCGACGACGGTCATGATATCCGCCGTGCTCTGTTTGCACTGCTCGCCGAAAAAAATTATCCGCTCATCGGGCTTGAGGCGCAGAGCCGCAGTCTCGAGGACGTATTTCAAACTATTCTGTCGAAATCCGGCAAATGACCGGAAAGGAGTAACATATGACAGCCGTATACAAGCGTGAGATGCTCACTTATTTCACCACGCCGCAGGGCTACGTGTTCGCCGCGGTATTTTTCCTCACCTCGGCGTTCATCTTCAGCATGACGACACTGCAGTTGCAGACGACGGACATCTCGCTTTACTTCAAGCTCCTCCTCGTCGCGTATGTGATAATACTGCCGCTCCTGACGATGAAAACCTTCGCGGAGGAAAAGCGCACACGCACCGACCAGCTGCTGCTCACCTCCCCCGTAAGCGTGACGGGCATCATCCTCGGCAAGTTTTTCGCATCGTTCACCATGCTCGTCTCGACCGTTGTCATCTCGCTTATCTTCTGCATCCCGCTCGCCATATACGGCACTCCGAACTTTGCGAAGATAATCGGCTGCATGATCGCACTAATCTTCGTCGGCATGTGCTTCATCGCCGTCGGCATCTTCATGAGCACGCTTACGGAGAATCAGTTTGTCGCGGCGATCGCAACGATAGCGTCCCTCGGCGGACTTGTCGCGCTATCGTACCTTAATTCTCTCATCAACTTCTATCCGCTGCGCATAGTCCTCTCATGGCTCTCGATCTACAGCCGTTATCAGAACTTCACCTACGGCATCTTCGACGTTGGCGCGGCGCTCTACTACATCTCGCTTTGCGCGGTCTTTCTGTTCCTGACGCACCGCTCTCTCGTGAGACGGCGCTACGTCTGAGGAGGTGCGAAAATGAAAAGAAAGAGCTTTCAGATTAAAGTATACGGCAAGCGCCGCCGCAGCTATGTGCTCACATCCGCTGCATTCACGGCGGCGGTGATCGCGGTCGTAATAATGCTCAACGTCATCGTCTCGGCGCTCTTTACGGGCAAGCTGTGGTACATCGATATGACAAAGGAGCAGGTGTACTCGCTGTCGGATGAGGCAAAATCCGCACTTGCGGACGTAACCGAGCCTGTCGGCATCTACTTCGCGATGGAGCCGGACAAGCTGATGAACGGCGACAACCAGTACATGAAATACATCTATCAGACTGCGCTCCAGCTTGCGGAGGCGTTCGACAACATCACCGTGACCTGCACGGATATAGTGAAATACCCCGACGCGTTCCGCGACTTCTACTCGACGCTGAACACGAGCATCATCTCGACCTCCGTCATCGTCGCAAGCGGCTCGGAGGTAAGACTGCACCGCGCCGAATCGTTCTTCATCACAGATACCGACAGCGGCAAAACATGGGCGTATGACGGCGAATACCGCTTTGCGTCGGCGATCCTTCAGTTGACGGCAACATCGTCCCCCGTCGTGTGCTTCACCACGGGACACGGCGAGACGATAGGCAACGACGCAGGTGCGATGCGCGCACAGTTCGAGGGAGCGGGCTACACGATAGCGGACGTTGACCTCTCGACTGCCGACATTCCCGAGGACACGCGTATCGTCGTGATAAACGATCCCGTGTATGACTTTGCGGGAATCGAGTCGGGCGACGCGAGGTCGAACGAGATATCGAAAATAGATGCGTTCCTCGACGACTTCGGCAGCCTCATGATGTTCACGTCCCCCGAAAACGCGGGCAATCTTACGAATCTCAGCGAATTAATCGCGGAATGGGGCATAGCTTTCACGCCGAACACCTTCGTGCGCGACTACAGCAATTCCGTATCGCATGACGGCACTGAGGTCGTCGGTAACTATCATGACGGCACGCTCGGAGCAGAGCTTTACTCCGAATTATCCGAGCTTGACACGATGCCGAAAACGGTGCTCAAAAACGCAATGCCGCTTCAGATACTCTGGGAGACCGGCTCGATGGCAAGTCTGTACGGCTCACGCATGGCGTCGGCTGTGGTATCGTCGTATGACACGGCGAAGCTGGTCACGGCTGACGGGGAGACCGACGCGGGCGAAGTGCCGCTGATGACCTTCTCAAGCGAATCACGCCTCATCGACGAGCAGCGGTACTATTCTTACGTTTTCGTCTGCGGCTCGGATATGTTCGCGGGCGGCTCGGCTGACGGCAAGGATACAAGCTATCTGAACACCAACGCATACGCGAATCGCGACATACTTGCCTACACCATGCAGCTCACCGGACGCGAGCGCATACTTGCGGATATTGACGAAAAGGTGTTCGACGACACACAGCTCACGATAACCACTGAGGTCGCGAACAGGTGGACGGTGTGGCTTGTGACTGCGCTGCCGGTTATAATCACCGCGGCGGGTATCTTTGTTCGGATAAGGAGAAAGAGTTCATGACAAAGAGTCTGAAAATTTCTCTTATCACAGCAGTAGTGCTCCTCATCGCCGTGATTATCGCGTATTTCGCGGTAGTGTTGCCGATGACGGCGACCGACGATACCGCGGATGTTCCTCTCGAGACCGAGGAGGGCGAGGATATCAGCGGAAGCCGCTACTATATCTTCCCGAAGCTCGACCGCGACTCGATAAGCGTTATCGACGTGTCGAACGAGGCGGGCGGCTACACCTTCTACAAGGCGTCGGACGGCAATTTTTATATCGACGGACTTGAGAATCTGAAGTATGACGAGTACGCGTTCGCGTCTCTTGTGAATGTTGCGGGTAACACGCTTGCGAAGGATAAGATATGGACGGGCACGAGTGATGAGAAGCTTGCGGAGTACGGGCTTGACTCGCCGCGGGCGTACTGGACCGTCACGGGAAGCGACGGCGGCAAGTACCGCGTCTACATCGGCGACAAGCTCCTCACGGGTGGCGGCTACTACTGCATGTATGAGGGCAGACGCTCGGTTTACGTGCTTGACGTGACTATCGAGGATACAGTTCTCGCGCCGGTCGAAAAAATGCTATCCCCCGTGCTCTTTGACATGGTGTCGAAGGACGATTACTACACCACCGACAACTTCACGGTATATAACGGCAACGAAGTGCTTCTCAAAATCGGCATCGCGGACAAATCCGAGCAGATTAATCCCGACGCGAAAGTGGAGAACAAATTCCTGTATCCCGAGGGCTACGTTCCCGATACGGAGCTTTACTACAACATTCTCTACAGCTTTATGGGGCTGTCCGGCACGTCGGTTTACAAGGCGGGCGCGGATGAGGACGATTACGCGGCGTGCGGCCTGACCGAGCCTGCGTTCTCGATGGTATTCGATTACAAGGGTTCGCAGTACATCATGGCTGTCAGCGCGAAGAATGAGGACGGCACTTACTACGCGGTCACGAGCCAGTACCCGAACCTGATCGCGGTAGTCGACGCGAAAACGATGTACTATAGTGAGTATAAACTCCTCGACTGGATCGAGCCGTCGGTATACCAGTACTACATCACGACGGCGCGCTCGCTTAAATTAACGACAGCCGACACTGATGTGACGTTCAGCCTTGCACACAGCGCGGATAAAGAGGGCAATGCGACGCTTGAGGTTAGTGCGTCAAACGGACTGCGCATCACGGAGGACGACGCGGTATCAAGCTTCCGCCAGTTCTACAAGGGGCTTGTCGCGATCACGATCGAGGATTACACGGAGCTGACTGATGAGCAGATCGCGTCACTCACGTCGGACGCGTCAAAGTGCATTTTATCCTTCACCTATACGAATCTGACGGGCGAGGACGTGACCTACGCGTTCTACCCGTACACGACGCGCAAATCGCTGATGACGATAAACGGAGAGGGCGAATTCTACGTGCAGACGGACGCGGTGCAAAAGGTGATAAACGACCTCGCACGTGTGCTCGCGGGAGAGACGGTAACGGCATTCGAAAAAAAATGATGGGACAGAGAATCCGACACGCAAGCAGATACGTCTGCCTGACATCCGCTGATTTACGCCGTACTTTGTTTTAAAATGCCTCTATGGAAAGTTTTTGCGGAGCTTTTTTCAAAAAGCGACCGTTTTCCCGCGTGACACAGTCACCTGATTTCTTTCATACGGGCAGCGCCCGCATGAGAGAAACCTCATGTAATTCAACATTAAAGGAGACACAACATGAACACATCGAATTCAAGGGTATTCTCGATACTTGCGTACATCCCGTTTCTGTGGCTGATCGGCATATTCGCCGAGCCTGAGCGTGATGACCCGACGGTGCGCTACCATGTGAATCAGGGAATCGTGCTGACCATCGTGTCACTTATCGCATCCGCCGCCGCGCGCATCATCGCGCTGGTCATCGGCATCGTTCCGATATTCGGCTGGATCGCGGGGGCGATACTGTCTGTTATCGTGGGACTTGCGTCTGTACTTTTAATGATAATGGGCATGGTGAACGCGGCGAACGGCAGGATGGAACCGCTCATCCTTATCGGCGGAATTACGATCTACAAATGAAAGACTCTGGTAATACAAATCAAAAAATGCCGCGATGCGGCATTTTTGATATTACGGATTGTCGTATTTGCCCACGTGAATGCGGCGTTGACCGCACAATGTCGCACGGTCGGTGTCACGCGGACGATATGGTGCGCGCGGCGAAGATAATGCTTCACCGATGGGAGGAGCCGTGCATCTGCGGCGGAAGCGGCGCGGGTGCGATATTTTTCACGGGCTGCCCGCTCGGCTGCGTATACTGTCAGAATGGGAGCATCAGCCGCGGCGAGTTGTGCGGTAAGGCGTACACGGTGCGGGAACTTGCGGATGCAATGCTCAGTCTTCAGGAGGAAGGTGCGTGTTGTATTGACCTCGTCTCGCCCACGCAGTACACGCCGCAGATTCTCGATGCGCTCGACCTCATCCGCGGAAAGCTGACGATACCGGTGGTATGGAACACCGGCGGATACGAGAAGCCCGATTGCATCCGTCAGCTTGATGGTTATGTTGACATATATTTGACCGATTTCAAGTATGCATCGTCTGAAATTTCGGCGAAGTATTCGCGTGCGCCCGATTATCCGCAATACGCCGCTGCGTCGCTTCGCGAGATGTACAGTCAGGTAGGTGCGGCACGGTACGACGGCGAAATGATGGTGCGCGGCGTGATCGTGCGGCATCTGGTGCTGCCGGGCAGTCGGAATGACAGCATCGCGGTGATGCGCCGGATCGCAGATTGCGTACCGGTTAGCGGTATCGTGCTGAGCCTCATGCGGCAGTACACGCCTGACTTTCTTGCGGCGGATATTCCCGCACTTCGCCGCCGCGTTACCTCGTTCGAATATGATACCGTGCTTGACGCGGCGCACACACTCGGCTTCGTCGGCTACTCGCAGGATAAAGCTTCGGCAGATTCATCATTTACACCGGAGTTCTGAGGGTTACGGGGGTACGATGCGAGGGATCTATCCCTCGCGCTCCCGGCAAGGGTGAATCGACATATGGTACGACGAAAACCGTCAGGCTTAAATCAAACTTCGCCCTTACCCTTTTCCCCCGCTTTTCTCAGAAAAGCGGGTAGAGTCCAGAGACAACGTCTCTGGTCGCCATTCGCAAATGGCGAAACACCTATGCGGTGAAGGATTCCAAAGGCAGAGCCTTTGGTCGCATACCGCAGTATGCGAAATATCATTTCATTATCAGTCATCAACAAAGCAAAACGGGAATCCCTCATCGGAATTCCCGTTTCTTTTCATTATTAAACTGCGGATCAGTCAACAGTATAAACGCTGACCTGTTTTCTTCCGCCCGCGATGTGCTCGAACTTGACTTTACCGTCAATAAGGGCAAAGAGAGTATCGTCAGAGCCGCGACCGACGTTGTTGCCGGGATGTATAGCAGTTCCTCTCTGTCTGACAAGGATGTTTCCGGCGGCGACTACCTGACCGTCAGCTCTCTTGACGCCAAGCCGCTGAGCTTCGCTGTCGCGTCCGTTTTTCGTGGAGCCGACACCCTTTTTATGAGCAAAGAACTGTAAGCTGATTCTAAGCATTACTTTTTCCTCCGTTTGATTATTTTAAATGATATCCTCATCGGTCACGTCAACGTCAAGATAGTCGAAATAATCCTCGAGTAAGTCGTTCAGCTGATAATAGTAACCGGTGAATACGCCGCCTATGGCGTAGCGTTTCTTTTCGTCGGACTCGTATTCCGGAAGCGCACCCCGCGCGATGACCGATATCTCGGTGGTATCCTCGCTGATCTTGTAATCCACATCGGACGAATATGCGATCTCGATTGTGTTTATGATCAGCATGGTCATTGCCGACAGTGCCGCGCAAAGGACATCGTCCCCGACCTCGCCCATACCGGTGTGCCCGGTCTCGCGGAAGCCGTAGAATACTCCGTCACGGCGACAGAAGGTGATTTTTGTCATTTTGATTAACCCTGAATGGAATCAATTGTGACTTTGGTATAGGGCTGTCTGTGACCCATTTTCGTCTTTTCGTTTTTCTTTGACTTGTAGGTAAATACGACGATCTTCTTCGACTTGCCGTTCTTCGCGACTGTGGCTTTTACCGCAGCACCCGCGACTGTGGGATTGCCGACTGTGATTCCCTCGTCATTAGCGACAGCGATTACCTTGTCAAAAGTAACCTCGGAACCTTCCTCCGCGTTCAACCTTTCAACGAAGACAGTGTCGCCCTCGCTGACCTTATACTGCTTTCCGCCTGTTTCAATAATAGCGTACACGAAAAGCACCTCTCTTTCTCCATAGACTCGCTAACGCGGGCGGAGCATCGCTCACTTTGATACCTGCATTATGCGGCAAGGTATATTATAACAAACGTGTCCGGACATGTCAAGAGCTTTTTTTATTTTTTTCGCAGGGCGCGGCGGACAGCGCCGGATGAATCGCCGTAAAATAAAAAAAATCGCAAAAAAGTATTGACAAACAAAAGCGGAATTGGTATAATACAAGTCGTCGGCAGAAGCAGACGAAATGCGAGAGTGGCGGAACTGGCAGACGCGCACGTTTGAGG
>CAZMRH010000075.1:0-8745 GCA_964568705.1 uncultured Lachnospiraceae bacterium | reverse complement strand
AGCGGTCAGCGTGAGCTGCTTGAGGCAATCGCCGGACTTCAGCATCTTGAAAGCGGCGAGATACTGTATAACGATCCGAAAACCGGCAAAACCGAAAACCTTAAAGATAAGACACCGCTGCAGATTCGCGAGCTCGGCGTCAGACTTTCGTTCGTGCCGGAGGACAGGCTCGGAATGGGACTTGTCGGCAACATGGATATAATCGATAACATGATGCTTCGCAGCTACAGGCGCGGCAAGTCGATGTTTCTCGAGAGACGTCAGCCGAAGAATCTCGCGGACGATATCATCAATCAGCTTGAGGTGGTAACGCCGAACGCGAATACCCCCGTGCGCAGACTTTCGGGCGGCAATGTACAGAAGGTGCTCGTCGGACGTGAGATTGCGTCGTCACCCACAGTGCTGATGGCTGCATATCCCGTACGCGGACTTGATATTAACTCATCCTATACTATATATAACCTTCTCAATGAGCAGAAGAAGCGTGGCGTTGCCGTTATATTCGTTGGTGAAGACCTTGACGTGCTCATAGAGCTGTGTGACCGCATACTTGTCATCGGCTCGGGAAAAATAACGGGTATAGTTGATGGCAGGGAAGCCACAAAGGAGCAGATCGGTCTGCTCATGACAAAAACGGACGGAGGTGTGCATCATGAATAATCCGGCGAAGAAGCTGCATGAGCCGCTCGTCCATATCACGAAGCGCGATTCGATGGTGTGGTGGAAATCGTGCCTTGTGCGCGCTGTGGCGATAATTCTTGCGCTGCTCGTCTGTTCGGTAGTCATAGTACTTCTGACAGGCTATAATCCGATAGAAGTATACGCGGCGATGATAAAAGGTTCGTTCGGAAGCAACCGTAAAATATGGATGTCGCTTCAGAATACCGTTATGCTGCTGTGCATCGCGCTTGCCGTGACCCCCGCCTTCAAAATGAAGTTCTGGAACCTCGGCGCGGAAGGGCAGGTGCTTATCGGCGGACTGACCACGGCGCTCTGCATGATTTACGTCAAGGACAGCCTCCCGCTTCCGCTGATGATTGCCGTGATGATCGTCGTAAGTATGATAAGCGGCATGATTTGGGCGGTGATACCTGCGCTGTTCAAGGCAAAATGGGGTACGAACGAGACGCTGTTCACCCTGATGATGAACTACGTCGCAATACAGCTCGTCTCATATTTCGTGATACTGTGGGAGAACCCCAAGGGCTCGGCGACAGTCGGTGTTATTAATCAGGCGGATAACGCTGGATGGGTGCCGGCACTGTTCGGGCAGAAGTATCTGTTTAACATTCTTGTGGTACTTGTCATCACGGTGATAATGTACATTTATCTGAAATACAGCAAGCACGGTTATGAGATCACCGTAGTCGGTGAAAGCGAGAATACCGCACGCTATATCGGCATCAACGTTAAAAAGGTCATCCTCCGCACGGTCGCCGTTTCGGGAGCAATCTGCGGAATCGCAGGATTTTTGCTCGTGTCGGGTACAGACCATACGATATCCACGAATACCGCGGGCGGTCAGGGCTTTACCGCCGTCATGGTGTCGTGGCTTGCAAAGTTCAATCCGTTTATAATGATGCTCACCTCGTTTCTCATCGTATTCCTGCAGCGAGGCGCGGGTGAGATCGCAACGACGTTCCGCCTCAACGAAAGCGTCGCCGATATACTGACAGGCATCATTCTGTTCTTCATAATCGGCTGCGAATTCTTCGTAAATTACCGTTTGAATTTCCGCACGTCGCATAAGGAGGGTAAATAATGCTTGAAACGATTGTTTTATTCATCCAGCGCGCGGTCATTCAGGGCATACCGCTGCTCTACGGCTCGACAGGCGAGATAATCACGGAAAAGTCAGGCAACCTGAACCTCGGAATCCCCGGTATCATGTACGTCGGCGGCATCTCGGGCATTATCGGCGCGTTCTTCTATGAGCGATCGGTCGATACACTCAACCCCGTACTCGGCATACTCATCCCGTTTTTAGCGTCGATTGTCGGCTCAGTTATCATGGCGCTTATCTACAGCTTCCTGACGACGACGCTTCGCGCAAATCAGAATGTGACCGGACTTGCGCTCACCACCTTCGGTATCGGAATCGGCAACTTTTTCGGCGGCTCACTTGCGAATCTGTTCGGAGAGGGCGGCTCGATCGCACTGACAAATACTAGCCTTCTGTTTCAGACCTCGCTTCCGTTCGCCGATAAGCTCGGCATAATCGGAAAGGTGTTCTTCTCATACGGTTTTCTTGCGTACCTTGCAATCGCCATCGCCATATTCACGTCGTGGTTCTTTAACCGTACACGCGCGGGACTCAACCTTCGCGCAGTGGGCGAAAACCCTGCGACTGCTGACGCGGCGGGCATCAACGTGACGCTGTATAAGTATCTTTCGACCTGTATAGGCGGCGCGATCGCAGGACTTGGCGGACTTTACTTCATCATGGACTACACCTGCGGCGTATGGTCGAACGGCGGCTTCGGCGACCGCGGTTGGCTTGCGATAGCGCTTGTCATATTCGCGCTGTGGAAGCCGAATATCGGCATCGGCGGCTCGATTCTGTTCGGCGGACTCTACATCGTGTACCTGTTTATCCCGGGACTTAACCGCAGCACGCAGGAAATATTCAAAATGCTTCCGTATGTGGTAACGGTCGTAGTGCTTGTGCTTATTTCAATGCGCAAGCGCCGTGAGAATCAGCCCCCGCAAAGCCTCGGACTACCTTACTTCCGCGAGGAGCGGTAATGTAATGAAAATAAAGTACGGCTTATGCGTCACGCATGAGCCGTACTTTTATATATAAGTAATTCTTGTTCATAATGGTAAATATATATTTACAATTCGCAGGTATTGACATTTCACCCATGATGATGTATAATATCAACAGAACAAAGCCATATATTATATAAAGCATTAAAATTACAACGGAGGCGGTGTAAAAAATGAAAAAGAACAGAATCATCTATTATCCCTCAGAGCCACTCGGCTCGATAAAGGAGCTTGTTTCCGAGGCGTCAAAGAACGCGGGGAATCAGGTCGCGTACAGATTTATGGAAAACGATAAGGAAATCAGCGTAACATATAAAGCGTTTGAAAAGGATACGTTTGCACTCGGTACGGGACTTGCGTCGATAGGGAGCGCTTCATGTCACATCGCGCTCGTCGGCGATAACTCATACGACTGGCTGTGTGTGTACCTCACGGTATTGAAAAGCTCGGGCGTGTTCGTACCGATTGATAAGGAGCTTCTGCCCGCTGACATGGCGAATGTCATCAATGACAGCGACAGCGAGGTGCTCTTCTACGCCAAGCGGTTTGAGAAATTCGTGAAGGAATATACAGATAAACTGCCGAAGATAAAACACTTCATCGCAATCGACGGATATGCCGAGACTGAGGACGGAAAATACCTCTCGTATCATCTCCTCAAAGATCGCGGACTGGCACTGTATGATCACGGCGACACGACCTACACCGATATGACGTGCGATCCGTATGCGCTTAAGATGCTCGTTTATACTTCCGGCACGACCGGTATCGCGAAGGGCGTAATGCTGTGCGAGCATAACCTTGTCAGCGTAATTTACTACGGAATGATGGTGTCTCAGACGCTCCATAAATCGCTCTCCGTTCTGCCGTACAATCACACATATGAAGCGGTCGCTGGAATCCTTGTCAGCATCCGCAATCATAACGAAGTGTATATCAATGACAATATCAAGAACGTCCTTGCGAACATCCAGTACTTCAAGCCTGAGATAATTTATCTTGTTCCGGCGTTCGTCGAAGCGTTCTATAAGAAAATCTGGGCGAACATCAGACATTCCGGAAGGGAAAAAGCATTCAAGGCACTGCTCAGATTCAGTGCAAGCTCACGCCGTGTCGGTATCGACATGAGAAAACAGCTTTTCGCGGCGGTGCATGAGGCATTCGGCGGGGAGCTCAAGAAGATAGTATGCGGCGGTGCGCCTGTCAGACCCGAACTCGGCGAATTCTTCGATGCGGTTGGAATCTCGCTCTGCAACGGCTACGGCATCACCGAATGTTCACCTATTGTCAGCGCAAACCAGGATCATTTCAACGACTGCACCACTGTCGGCATCAAGCTGCCGTGCGTTGATGTGACCATTGACGATCCCGACGAGGACGGTATCGGCGAAATATGCGTCAAGGGCGACATCGTGATGCTCGGCTACTATAAGAAGCCTGAGCTTACCAATGAAGTGCTTGACGATAACGGAGTATTCAGAACAGGAGATTACGGCTATATCAACCACCTCGGTCAACTTGTGATTACGGGCAGAAAGAAGAACCTCATCATCCTCTCGAACGGTAAGAACATCTTCCCCGAGGAAATAGAAAACTATATCGAAAACATCCCGTACGTAGGCGAGGTCGTCGTGTACGGTCATAAGGATGAGCACGGTCAGGACACAGCGCTGTACGCGGAGATATTCCTGTCCGAAGAAAAACTTGAGGAAATGGGTATCGAGAGCGTTGAGGAACAGCTTAAAACAGACGTTGCGCATGCATGCATGCCGCTTCCCGCATATAAGCGTATCTCAAAGATATTCGTAAGGAAGACACCGTTTGACAAGACCACGACCAACAAGATTAAGAGAAACAGCTTCGAGAAACAGTAAGAAGGGGTGTAAAAATGAGTAAGGAACACACTGATGCCGAGATTGCGACTGTGTTTTTCCGATTCATGCAGGAATATAACGCGCTGCTCCGCAGACACCAGATAAATTCAAACGAGTTTCACTCTCACTCGCACGCGTTCACCATCCTCACTTCGCTTCACACGAACCGCAATAAGCCTGTGACCATGTCCATGCTCTCAAAGAAGCTCGGCATAACAAAGCAGCAGCTTACGAAGCTGGTTAACGATATGGAGATAAAGCGCTACGTGGTACGCTATCTGAATATCAACAACCGCCGTCAGGTGTTCGTGAAGATCACCGATCAGGGTGAAGCGCACCTTAAGATCATGACGTCGGAGATAATTCAGGAGACACTCGGCTCGCTTGCAAACTTCAGCGACGCAGAAAAGGAAGTCGTGTACGAATGCTCGGAGAAGCTGTGCGCGATGTTCAAGAAGGACGCGGCATACTAAAAAATTTTAATAACGAAAGCACCGTGATGATTAAATCACGGCGCTTTGTCTGTTATTCCGTATCTTTTCTTGAACGCAGCTTTTCGAGCAGCTTGTCGGAGGACAGCCCGTACTTCGCGGCAATATCTCGTGCGTAGCTCTTTCCGTCGGGAGTTTTCCGCATTATCCTGAATGAGCGGTCGCCGTCACTCATCACCGCGACAAGATTGTCGATCTTCACACCGCCGCGCTCCATGCAGTCGGCATTTATCGAGTCGACCGCGGCGGCAAGGTCGTGCAGATGAGTTGAAAAGATACAGCGGCACTTCGCGATGCTAAATCCGGTAAGTATCTCTGATGCAATGTACGATGCTTCAAACGCTCCGGTTGACGAAAGTGCCTCGTCAAGCAGCACAAGGCTCTGACCGGTTACGCTGTCGAATATCGCTTCAAGTCTTGCGCACTCCTCACCGAGCCTGCCTTTTTCGACCGTGTCCTCGCTTCCGGTGGGGAAGTGTGTAAAGATTGTGTCACACGGTGAGAGAACGCACGATTCGGCGGTGACGGGCAGTCCGAGCTGAGCCATCGCAAACGCAAGACCGACAGCGCAGGTCAGCACCGACTTTCCGCCACGGTTCGGACCTGTCAGCACGTAGATCATGCCGTCCTCGTCGAAGCACAGATCGTTCGGTATCATCTCACCGGCGACCTTGAGAGCGATAACGGGATTCCACAGCCCTTTCGCGTTAAATTTCTTGTCCTTGCACGGCAGAATGTCGGGGTAAACGAGCGGACAGCCGCGCTCGGTGAGCCTTGCGATAAGTGCGGAAGCGCGGATGATGAACTCAAACTCCGGCATCATGCGGATGAGAAAATCGGTGTTTGCAAGCACGTAATTCTCGATAAGCCTGCGCCAAGAACGAACCGATGACTTAAAAACATCGTTTATCGCGCCGAGGAACGCGTTCGTCAGCGCCATCTGCTGACTCTCGTTGTTTGACTTACCGAATGGCGTCATCGCGGCGATGCAGGTCATTTCGTCCGATTTGAAGCTGAGCCGCAGCAGCTTGTCCATCACCTCGCCCGACTTGAAGCGCTCACTGTTAATCGACAGCACGCCCGCACCCTCAGGTTTCAGACGTGCGTCGAGATTTACACCGATCGTGACGCTTTTTATATCACGTACGCGTGATGAGAGCGAATTCAGGCGTTCATTCAGTTTCTTATAGTATTCGCTGTCAAAAAGCTCTGCAATCCTGTCGACAAAGGCTGTGAAGGCACGACTGCGTATAGTCTCACGGAGTGGTGTAAGACCTGTGTACAGCAGTTCCATCAGCGACGTGTACAGCTCAGCTTCGGTGAGGTTGTAGAGATACGAGTACACATCGTCGCCGCCTGCGTCACTTCCGAGTCTGCGAAGCTCGGTAATATCGCTGAGTATCGGATACGCCTTTTCGAGAAGCAATGTAAGGGGCGGATTCTCTGCGATATCGCGCATTGTTTCCTGACGGTATATAATCGTTTCAGGATCCCCCGTGAAAAAATCGCCGACTGACGAATTTTTAAGCTCCAGAAGGGATGACAGCTCAAGCTGATCCGCGACGGAAGCCGGGAGTCCGGCGTGATGTGAAGAAGCGTCGGCGCACTCCGGCGGATATAGTAAACTTAATTCCTGATACATGGCGTCCTCCGGAAAAAGGTGATATACTGCACCATTATATTTGCATAATATATTATAGTATAGCATATAAGTGCAATTTTGAAAAGATTTGCGGCAATATTTTAAATAAAATACTAGATAGTGAAAAAATATTACATATTAGCTTTAATTATAACGAAATAATCGTTGAAAATGCGGATTATTAGTGTTATTATTATCTTATACAATCTATATAAGGAGAAGGAGGGCTCAGGCTCTCCACGGCACAAATGAAAAAACTACTGTTATTTGTGCTGCTTCTGGCGCTTACCGCGGGATGCATGTCGTGTGATGAGGATGACACTGTCGCCGAAACTGTCACGACAACGGCTGAGGAGACTACGCTTGACGAAACTACCGAAGCCGAAACTGCCGAGGAAACGACAGAAAGCGATACAACAGTCGAAGAAACCGCTGAAGGCGATGCTACGGAAGCAGGGACGGAAGAAGGCGGCGGCGGTAATACCGGTGGCACGCCCGGTGGTAATACCGGCGGCAGCGAAAATCACGTTACCATCGACGTCGGCGGTGACGTGTCAGGCGAAGGAAGCGGCTCATCGGGCGGCACTCCTTCATCCGGCAGTCCCGCACCGTCTGCAGGTTATGAGCCTGCGGTAAATTACGGTGTTTCGTCATATCCGCTTATGATGGACGGCTATTCTGCCGATATGAGCGACGGGCGCAATATCGCAAAGATATCTCTTGGCGACATCAAACCCGGAGTATACGTGAATGACGTATATATCGGCTACGACGGCTGGATGTTTTACGGAGACAGTATCGATTCCTACACAGGTGCGGGGCTGTATACCTCCTACAAGTATGATTCTATCAAGAATATGATGCAGGAGAGAGCTTCGTGGCTGCAGAATCAGGGTATAAAACTGTATGTGGTGCTCGCACCGAACAAAAACTCGGTTTACAGCGACTACATGTGTTCTCGTTATACCACAGTCAGCGGAAATACGACGGTTGACACTCCGATGGGCTCATGGCGCAGGATCGACCAGATCAAGCAGGCGCTAACTGAAGTCGGCATAACGGTGGTCGATCCGACTGCGGAGCTTCGGGAAGCAGCGAAAACGAATCAGGTATACTATAAGCTCGACACTCACTGGAACGCACACGGAGCATACATAGCTTACCGCAAGCTGATGACTGCGATAAGGCAGGATTATCCGAACGCGGTGTTGCATGAAAAGAGCGAGTACCAGATAGACTATTACGAGAGCTACATGAAGGATCAGCCGTACGGACTCGGTTATTATGATACATACAGCGAGAAGGGACCCGTCTATACTCTGGCATCCGGAACAACCGCACGGCTTATCAGCACCTACGGTGACGTAAAGGCACAGTTTACCGAAAACGGTCAGTGGCGTTTCGCATATGTGTCGCCGAGCGGATACGTTGACAATCTCAGAAAGTTCCAGTACAGAAATGCAGGGAACAGCTCGGCTCCGTCAATATACATGATAAGAGATTCATTCTCTGTTTCGATGGTGCCGTTCCTAAAGGACAGCTTCTACAGGAGCATATACAACTGGCAGATACAGCTTCAGGAAGACGAGATCAGTTCGGCACATCCCGATATCGTTATAATGGAAGTAGCAGAGAGAAACATAGTAAACTTCTTCAATACCAAGGCACACTCATAATACGGAGGATTAATGATGAAAAAAACAAGCCTTATCGCGGCACTGCTTGCGGTTATGATGCTTCTTGCGTCATGCGGAGTCGGCGGCACATCTGCCGAGACGACCGCCGCAGTGACCGCATCTGACGAGACGACTGCCGCAGCAGCTGAAATAAACATTTCGGCTGCGGCTGAAGCGGTAAAGAACGGCGCGGATTACTCAAGCGTGACGTTTGTCGGAAAGAATGACGAATACAGCGTAGACTCGCTGTATGTCTACTTCGGAGAGGATATCGAAATATGCAATGCGCTTGA
>CAZMRH010000074.1:0-8855 GCA_964568705.1 uncultured Lachnospiraceae bacterium | reverse complement strand
TGACGGCGGCGCTCGGCGGTGTCATCAGCTACGGGAGTGACGGTACGGCTGAAGTGACGCTGTCGGGTACGGCGATAACATGCGGAAATGATTACTACAGCGATGATGAGGTGCTGTGGCTGTCAAGGATAATCAACGCCGAAAGCCGCGGTGAGCCGCTTGAAGGAAAGATCGCGGTCGGAAACGTCGTCATGAACCGTGCGGCAAGCGGCAGATACCCGGATACGGTTTACGGTGTGATCTTCGACATGCGCGGCGGTGTTCAGTTTACCCCCGCCTCAACCGGCGCGATTATGAACGAGCCGTCGGACGAGAGCGTGATCGCCGCAAAGCTTTGTCTTGAGGGCGTGAGCATGTCGGACGAGATAATGTTCTTCGTCAACGAGGAGACGGCGACTGACACATGGGTCATGGACAACTGCACATACGCGTTTGCCGTCGGTAAGCATACATTTTATTCGTGACGGTGCGGCGATGATATAAAAGAGTGACGTAAAAATACGTCGCTCTTTTTATATAATTACGCAAATCTGTCGGCAGTAAAATGCCGGAGCATGATCCTTGTTTAATATATTTTATTACTTTATTGACATTTAATACACAACATGGTATGATTGTTGTGTAAGCAACTCATAAATGGGGATGATTCCGATGATACACCATAAAGAAGCACCGAAGCAATGACAATTTAATCAAACATATCAAAGGAGAACTCACTGTGAAAAAACTTATTTCAGTCGGGCTTGCGCTCGTGATGACCACGCTGATGCTGTCTTTCTCCGCCGGGGCAATGACTACGGATGAGCTTCTGTCCATGGAGGACATTTTCCTCGACGAAAGCTACATATATACGGATGAATTTCTCAATGAAAACATTTTCTTCTGTGAAAATCCAGAGTACCGCGATGACATGAGGGGGTTCTGTTCTGTTCAGGGTGTTTCGATAATTGAAATACACTCCGCGAAGTTCAATGAAGCAGAGCTTTCGGATACTGCGATTACGGAGGCGCTTGCCGGAATAATCGACCCCGCAAACAGATACCTGAGCATTGATTTTTATTACAACTCTCTGTTTAAGGAAACCACTCTGCACATTTATCTCACGAACACGGGCGGTGCGGCGTTTAGCAATATCGACTCGTATTACTTCTGTACGAAGCTCTATTTAGGTCTGATCAAGGCGTACAGGGAGCTTGGCATGGACGATGTGTACTTTGTCGCGACGAAGCAGATAATGGGACCGCTCACAGGGCCCGGTGACGCGAATTTCGACTGCGACATAAACCTCATCGACGCACTATACCTGCGCCGCTATCTTTCGGGAAACACCATACGCATATTTACATGTGCCGACGCGAACAGTGACGGCATCATCAACGCGCTTGACATTCTCACGCTGAGACGGCTGGTAACAAGCGCATAACAGAAAATAATAAAGCAAGCGGCTGCCGGACAGGTAATCCTGTGCGGCAGCCGCAATGTTTTGTGATTCAGACCGCAATCTCAGTGCACCTTTTCAAATGCGATTCGCGGAGTTCCGTCCTCGATGTAGATCACTCCGCACCGCGTAAAGCCGTTCTTTATCAGCGTGTGCTGCATGACGGAGTTGTCCGCGTGAGTGTCGATCCTGAGCACCCCCGCCTCCTCAAGGCACTTTTCAAAGCAGAACGAAGCGACACCGCGGCCCCGTACATTTGATGCGATTCGGTGGACTACCCCGTATTCGCTGTGCGTGAGCCACTCTCCGTCGTAAATATGCGCATATGTAGGGTCACTGCCGTAAAAATAGCAGAATACGGCGAGTATCTCACCGCTGTCACAGTCTGTGCATACACGGCTCATACCGTTTCTGATGTCGCTTTCGATAAGCGCACGCGTCGGATAGCCGTTTACCCACTGACTCATGTTGCCACACTCTCGCATAAACATGCGCGCACTGTCGTATATCTCCATGACACAGTCAAGTTCGCTTAGTTCCGTATTTCTGATTATCATTGATCCGTCGTTCAATTTGTTCGTCCTCCGCCCGCCTTACGGCGGCCTTTTTATTTCAGCACAAGTACAAGCAGGTACACCGACATGATGAGCAGTGTCATGTTGCCGCCCGCCTTTATCTGCAGATACACCGCCGCGCACCACAGCACCAGAGAAAATATAACCGATACGGTGCGGCACGCCATGTACGCGATGTCGGCGGATAGCCTGCGATGCAGAAGCGACGAAAGCATCACTCCGCCGTCGCAGCCTGTCAGCGGAAGCAGGTTGAACACACCGCACGCGGCGCTGACGATAGTAAAAAACAGCATCCGCCGTGAGCCATGTACAAACGGGAGAACCGCCGCTGCGGTGATGAAATTCGCACATGCTCCGGCGGCTGCGACCGCACATTCCCTGATATACGACGCTCCGGAAAAGTCGAAGGTCAGCTTAAAGCCGAACGGCGCCGCATAAAAATCCCGTATCGGCACTTTAAGGATTAACGCCGCCGTGAGATGTCCCACCTCATGGAGAAGTGCGGCAAGCAGTACGAGCGCGACATAATCCGGCGGATTGAGCATTAAGAGAAACGCCATGATGAGGCATGACGCGGTACATATGAGAAGCCGCCGCCACACTACCATTCGATGAGCTCCGCAAGCACGTCGGAAAAGTAGTCCCAGATACTCCACTTGCCGCCGTTACCGGGCAGGGTATTCCTCATCGAATCGGAATACGATACTTCTCCCGCCACGTAAACCGCCTCATTCGGATTGCGGCCCGGTGTATTTACCGCATCGTCCCCGTCATCAACGTTGATTCCGAGAAAGCGGGCAAGCGGCTCATTTTCGGCAATCACCTGCTCGGCATAGTATGCGGCATCGCCCATATCATACTGCATGACGGCGGTGTCGTCATACGATACCGCGCTGACTGCGGTATACTCGCCGCCGCTGCCGTTATACAGATACAGCGTTAACGCGACAAGGCAGATGAGCGACGCAAGCACAATAAAGCGTGACGCGCCGGTATGACGGTACGGCGCGGCTTCACCGGGGCTTGCGTTGTAACGGTTCTGTGACGTACCGCGCCTGCCGAAGCCTATAGTGCCGTCACTCGTCATGCCGCCTCTGTGCTCTACGTATGATCCACCGTCACGTATACTGCCGGCCGCCGCCCTGTCCGCGTCTGATCTTCTTCTGCCCGAAAAATAAATCTTCATAAAAAACCTCATGACCGTACTCTGATTAATTCTATTCAAAGCGGTCATGAGGTATTCTTTTTATGCGTCAGTGGGTATAGGTGTACAGCTCCCCGCATTCTATGTACTTCGCTGTGATGTCGGGGTGCGCGCCCATGATTGTGTCAGCAAGAACTCTCATTCCGTCGCGCTCACTGCCCGCGTGACCGAGTATCAGTATAGTTTTCTGCATGCCCATCTGAGCGGCATCCCGCGTGACCTCGCCGTCATGCCATTCGCAGAATTCGCCGCATATAGCGACCTCGGTATCGTTTGATTTGAACGGCAGCCATGCATCGTCGCCTCTGTGACCGAGTGCAAGCACACATTTTGAGACATTGCCGGTGCGGCATCCTATGATGCGGACGTGCGCCAGTCCGAGCTTCTCTTCGATTTCCTTGGCCATCTCAAGCGGCGACATGGTGTGATCAAGCGTGAAGCCCATTACGCCGTCAAATTCACCGTGCCATCCCATCGTCTCAAGAAACGCTGCGCTTATTTTGTCGGGCTTTGAAAAATGCATAAAATCGTGGAATCGGTATATCGTGATACCGGCACGCTCGACTTCTGCTATCTTCGCCTTCGTTATCGGATCGGGATCGTCGCCGAGCTTGTCGGTATGTTCGTAGTAGGTCGGCTCGTGCGTGATTAGAAGATCCGCACCGTATTCCTTCGCCGCACGCAGTACCTCGGGAGTCGCGGTAAGGCAGGTGGCAACGCGGCGCACCTCGACCCCCGGATCGCCGTATTTGCATTTGTCGACAGTCCAGTCGCTGCCGTAATTTTCTTTGCCGATTAGCTCGGTCATTAGTTCTTCAGCTGTCATGATTTTCCCTCCGGATTTTTTGATAATATATTTCGAATGTGAACGTCAGTTTACCGTCACGGCCGCGGCGGCCTGCCCATATGCTCTCCGCCGCCCGGGAAGTTATCGAATCTGACGTGCTCATTTTCATTTGAAATGTACCGCTTCGCCTGAGTCGAGAACAGCGTATAGTATTCGCCTCGCTGTGCCATGAGCGTACCATGGTCGCCGCATTCTACAATCTCGCCGTCCCTCAGCACGATTATCTTACTGGCGAAGGTCGCGCTTGACAGTCTGTGTGAGACGAACAGCGTCAGCTTATTTCTGCGGAGCTTGTCAAACTGATTGAATATCTCCTGCTCGGCGATTGCATCAAGCGACGCGGTCGGTTCATCGAGGATGAGTATATCGGAATCGGAGTAGAACGCACGCGCTATCGACAGCTTCTGCCACTGTCCGACTGACAGCTCAGTGCCGTTTTCCTCAAAGTATTTCATCATCGGTGTGTCATACCCGTCAGGCAGCCGCTCAATGAATTTATCCGCTCCCGACTGGCGTGCGGATGCTCTCACACGCTCACCGTCAAGCTCCGTATCAGCCTGACCGAACGCAATATTCTCGGCTGCGCTTACCGCGTATTCGCCGAAATCCTGAAAAATGATACCGTACAGGCGGTACAGCTCGTCCACCTTGTATTCGCGTATGTCGCGCCCGTCGAGGAGCACCTGACCCTCAGTCGGGTCGTACAAGCGCGTCATGAGCTTTATCAGCGTCGTCTTGCCTGCGCCGTTCAGGCCGACCAGCACGACCGTATCACCCGCCTCAAGCTTCATATTGATATTCTTAAGCACCTGCCGGATGCCGCCCGGATACGTGAAGCTTACGTTTCTGAACTCGATTGTATGCGGACAGTGGCGCGCGGGTGACACAGGCTCCGGCGTGTTCGGAACAACGGTGCTTTTTTCATTCATGAACAGTATCATATTGTCGATAAAGAGTGAGCCTTCATATATTGTCGATGCGATGGGGATCAGCGCCGCGACGCATGCCGAGATCGAGTTGAGTGCGCCGGTGTACACCGAATAATCGCTGATCTGCCGCACATTGACCGCGATCATGTAGAACAGCACCGCGTTCATAAATGCGGTCAGAAGCGACAGCACGATATTCCATATGCCCTCATGACGGATTATCGTCTTTATACCCCTGAAGTACTTTTTGAAAATGTCATTATAGCGACCGATAAACACATCCGCAAGTCCGAACAGGCGTATTTCCTTGATCATGTCCTTGTTGACGCACAGGTCGCTGTAATAGTTGAGCTGACGGCGCATTTTCGAGTGATGCCGCATGTAGACAAAGTTCTTGCGGCGGAAATAGAAACTGACTGTCGCTGATACAAATGACAGCACGACGAACAGTACCATGAATATATAAGCGCTGGCGTCAAGTGTTTTAAGAAGCGTCACAAGCACCGCGACGTAGCTTATCATTGAGATGAGCTTGCTGATGAAGTCGAACGAAGTGTTCAGCATCATTACGGGACGGTCGCCCGCCTCACGGGATGCATTCTCAAGCCGCTCATAAAAGTCGGGCATGTCGAATGACGCAACGTCGACCTCGCGTGCCTTTTTCATTATCTTGAGCTTGACGTGGTTGGTGACGATCTGATTTGCGATCTTTACGATGATGTTGTCGACACTTGACACTAGTGTGTTCAGAAATATGTAACCGAACTGAAGTGTAAGCGCGGGTACGAGATCGACCTGTTCGGTAAAGGAGCGCACCACCTGCTCAAGTAGATTTGCTGTAATCAGTGTGCCGACAAGCGGCATAATGCCGTTATATACGGTCATGAAAAGCGTGATAAATAAAAGTGACGGCTTTGCTTCCCACACAAGCCTGTAAATATAAAACAGGCGCGAGAACGTCTTGCCGATCACACGGCCAAGGTAGCCGGGAACTTCGCGGAGATGCTCCGGCTTTTTTTCTTTGAGTCTTTCATTTATTTCATGACGACCGCCGGGGAATCCGGGACCCATAGTATCACTTCCTTACAATAAAGGGAAAACCGAGGCGGTTTATCAGTATTTTGCAATTCTGCCTTCGTTTTGCTTTATTTGCAACTGCCCGCTTACAGCATCTGTTACTACTTTATTTGACGATATGACTGGTTTAAAAACTTCACCATTGTACTCTATGTCCGTATGTATTTCTCATCCGAATTATTTACGATAACGTATGATTTTTGCAGGCACTCCGCCGACTATCGCGTAATCGGGAACATCTTTAGTCACGACGCATCCGGCTCCGAGAATCGAACCGCTGCCTATCGTTACTCCGGGCATGATCGTGACGCGAAGTCCGATCCACACATCGTTTCCGATAATAACCGGCTGAAGTCCCTGATTTCCCTGATTCTTCATCGGTATATCAGTGCGATCATACGCGTGCATATCTGTCCAGATAACGCAATCGGGGCCCATCATTATATAATCACCAATCGTAACTCCGGCAGGTATATTACATCTGATGCCAAGAGCGGAGTGCTCACCGATTTTCAACCCGTAATTGAAATTTGCCATGTGTTCAACGCATATCCTCTCAGGCGGATCTGTGAGTATTTTCTTGACAAGCCATCCTCTGATATTGTTTGCCCACCTTTTATACGGCGGAAATTTTCGTGCAAATGTACGGTATAAAAATGATGCTGCTTTACGTTTTATTTTTTTAAGCGTCATAGTAACCTCTGCAAGTATTATTTAAAGATTGTCTCATTTTTAAGCACTGCCTGACCTTTTGCCGGGCTGCTTCGTCCTCCGATATTCGCCGTACGTCTCTCAAGTGCGGCAAGTGATATTTCTATATCCTCGCGCGCTTCCATTTCGTTATAGCAGCCGACTGTCACCATATCGCAGTCGCGCAGCGTCGCCCATGAAAAGTTAAGTCCCACGAACGCCGTAGTCCGCCCTGCCGCGAGCGGTTTTATCGTCATCACGGGATGCTTCGCACCTCGTATGATCGAGTTCACCGCCTCAACCTCGACCTGCATGAGAAATCCCATGCAGTTATATATCTGTATGTACGTCTCGACGTCGCAGCCGTTTTCGTCCGAGTATATCACAAGCTCCGGCATATGCGCCGACAGTCCCGGAATCATACCCGCGTCGCGTATCATCTTTGTGTAATCGTCAAGGCGGTCGATTGTGCGCGTATTCTTGCAGACAAGCTGCTCGGCACTGTAGTGATGGATAAGGCATATCTTCGCACCGCGTGCTGCCGACTCGCGTATCACACGCTCGGCTTCGCACCGCGCTTCCGTATTATCATCAACGTTGATGACGGGCGTATCCACCATTATCATCTCACGTCCCGCCTTGTCGGATGCAATCTGTACCGCCTTATAAACGTGCGGCAGAAGTCCGAACGGTGCCATCACCGTATCGATGCCGTGACTGAGGAACTCGGTGAATACCGGCACTACCGTGTCTGAGGTCGCGTGATGCTCCTTTATCATGCAGTCTGCGGCGGGAGAACGGTGACTGTAGCCCGCGACCCAGTTTGTCCCGATTATCATACGCGAAAGCGACAATCCGCCGACCGTCGTCCGTGGAAATTCTTTTACTTCATCCATTGTGTTTATTCTCCGTCGTCGTCGTTATCATCGTCCGCATCGATTGCTTCATCATTATCCTCGCCGTCGGTGATTACCCCGATGTCGGTACAGGTGAAGCGCGCCTCGGCATACTTTTCCTCAAACGGGACTTTTGCAAGAATGTCAAGTTCAAAACCGTCATCGGTTATGTATATTTCGTCGAACGTCCAGTAATTCCCGCAGATACCCTCGTCAAGGGTGGCTATGCCGTCCTTCAGAATCAGCTTCTGATTCGGGGAATCGGACTCGCTGTTGTCAAGAGAGATGCACACGCCGTCTCCGGTAATATCGACCGCTGCTATCTTTGTGGTCTTAAGCGTCAGTTCGTCGCGGTAGTCGTCCGGTACTTCGGCGGAAATACCGAGAAAATAATCGGCATAGCGGCGCGAGACCTTGTTGACATCCTTGAGCGTCACGACACAGAATTTCTCGATCTGATGCATTACTTTCTTTGTCGCCTTGCCGAGAGCAAGTACGCGCATGTCGACGATGTTCTTCTTTATGTCGTCCGGCAGCACCTCGGTATACAGTGCGAGCCTTTCTTCATATACTTTAACGAAGGCATCTGTTTCCGCGGCTTCATCAAAGGTCTCCTCCGCGCCTGTGCCGTCGCTTGTATCAGCATCCGTATCATCGCCGCCGTCAGTTTCATCCGGCTCGTCATCATCTGCCGCACCGTCGTCAGCCATGTATTCGTAGATGTTGTCGATCTTGTCCACGTTATCTATCGTCGGTTTAAAGGCTTCGAATACCTCGCGCTTCGTCTCAAGATAGGTCGCGAGCGCATCATCGTACACCTCGCGGAAGTGCTCCTCCGAAAAAACGTCGGCGCCGCGGTCGGCAAAAAGAAGCAGATGAAGCGATGATACACTGTTGTTTTTAATCCATTCGCGTGTAAAATATTTCATGATACAGTCCTTTCATCAAATGATATCGGAGATCAGCCGCAAAAATCCGGGTTCATTATATTTTATCGGCTTGACTTGTAATTCAGCATTTGTTTTTTTCGGGCTTTTTCAAAAAGCGCGCAGGTGTCCGGGCAGGCTTCCCGGTTTTAGGCAGCACCTGACGGCAGTATTCAGAAAAGCTTCGGTACGGATTTTTTAACTATATCGCCAACGCCCTCCATGACATACATCGGGCGGTACGGAAAGTGACTGATCGTCTCAAGTGTGGAG
>CAZMRH010000073.1:0-9027 GCA_964568705.1 uncultured Lachnospiraceae bacterium | reverse complement strand
GTAATAGTTGAGTCCCCCGCAAAGGCAAATACCATTAAGGGCTATCTCGGTTCAAGCTATAAGGTTATAGCTTCAAAGGGACATGTCCGCGACCTACCGAAGTCAACACTCGGAATAAATATTGAAGACAGGTTTACACCGCATTACATCAATATCAGGGGGAAGGGAGACCTCATACGCGAGCTGAAAAAGGAAGCAAAATCAGCCGACAGAGTATTCCTTGCAACCGACCCTGACCGCGAAGGAGAAGCTATTTCGTGGCATCTCGCGGCGGCACTCGGTATTCCCGAGGACAAGGTGAAGCGTATCACTTTCAATGAAATTACGAAAAGCGCAATAAAGGAAGCGATAAAGACGCCGCGAACGCTTGACATGGGACTTGTCAACGCTCAGCAGGCGCGCAGACTTCTTGACAGAATAGTCGGTTATAACCTCAGCCCATTTTTATGGAAAACGGTCAAGAGCGGACTTTCAGCAGGGCGTGTGCAGTCGGTCGCGACAAGGATAATCGTCGACCGCGAGAATGAGATACGGGCGTTTGTTCCAAAGGAATACTGGACAGTGGACGCGGTACTGCTTTCCGCAAAGGATAAAGAATTCACCGTGCATTATTACGGGGACGCGGCTTCGAAGGACAAGAAGGATCTCAAGACTGAAGCCGAGGCTCGCGCAATTGAGCACGAAACAACGGGAAAAATGTTCACCGTCGCCGAAATTAAAAAGGGAACCAAGCAGAAGTATCCCGCGCCGCCGTTCATCACATCCACACTTCAGCAGGAAGCATCACGTAAGCTAAACTTTCAGTCACAGCGCACCATGCGTGTGGCGCAGGAGCTTTACGAAGGTATCAACCTCGGCTCGGAATTCGGCGGAGTACAGGGACTTATCACATACATGCGTACCGACTCATTAAGAATTGCGAATGAAGCGCGTGACGCGGCGAAGAAGTATATCATCGCAGAATACGGTGACAAGTATTATCCCGAAGGCGGACGCATATATAAATCAAAAGCGAACGCGCAGGACGCGCATGAGGCGATCAGACCGTCAGACATTAGACTTGAACCTGCGAAGGTGAAGAAGTATCTGTCCGTTGATCAGAATAAGCTGTACAAGCTTATATGGGACAGATTTATGGCAAGCCAGATGGAGAACGCTGTACTGTCAACTGTAAACGCGAGATTTGAGTGCGGAGCGCACGCGTTCCAGACGAGCGGATACACAGTAAAATTCCCCGGATTTATGGCGGTCTATGAGGAATCCACGGATGAGCCGAAGGAAAAGAATCCGAAGATACCGACAATAAACGAGGGTGAGACGCTGAAGAATCTGTCAGTCGAACCAATGCAGCATTTCACCGAGCCACCCGCAAGATATACTGAAGCATCACTCGTGAAATTTCTTGAGGAGCGAGGCATCGGTCGTCCGAGTACCTATACGCCTATAATTATGATAATCAGCACGCGCGGCTACGTCAAGCGTGAGGGTAAGAGCTTCGTCCCGACGCCGCTCGGTGAGGTCACGACCAAGCTGATGATAGGTTATTTTCCCGACATTGTCGATTACAAGTTCACGGCGATGATGGAAGATAAGCTCGATGATATCGAAAGTGAAAAGACCACAACCGAGGAACTGCTCGGTAATTTTTACTCTGGCTTTAAGGCGGAACTCGACCGCGCTGAGGAGACAGTGTCGAAGAATGACATCGACGTGCCGGTTGAGGAAACAGATATAATCTGCGAAAAGTGCGGAAGCCGTATGATAATCAAAAACGGCCGCTTCGGCAAATTTGCCGCGTGCCCGAATTATCCGCAGTGCTCGAACACAAAGTCGCTTACAAAGACCGGCGAAGTGGCGCCTGAGAAGAAGCAGGAGATCGCACCGTTCAAGTGCGAGGAATGCGGTTCGGATATGGTACTGCGCTCGGGGCGCTACGGCGGATTCTACGCGTGCGTGAGATATCCTGAATGCAAATTTACGAAGCAGAAGGTACATTCACTCGGAGTGAAGTGTCCGAAGTGCGGCGGCGATATCGTGACGAAGCACGGAAAAAATCGCACGGTATTCTACAGCTGCTCGAACTATCCGACATGCGACTTTTCATCGTGGGATATGCCGACTGAGGAAAAATGCCCGAAGTGCGGCTGTATGCTCTATTATAAAAAAAGCAAGGGCGCGCTTGTATGTAAGGCTGAGGGCTGCAAATACGAGCGTCCGTATGAGAAGAATAATGAACCGGAGCAGGAGTGACGATGAGCCATATTAACGTATACGGCGCGGGTCTTGCCGGATGCGAAGCCGCATGGCAGGCGGTGCGTCACGGAGTGTCGGTGAATCTTTTTGAGATGAAGCCGAAGAAAAAGTCACCCGCGCATAAATACGACGGATTTGCGGAGCTTGTATGCTCTAATTCACTCCGTAACGGTGAGGTGACCTCGGCGATAGGGCTTCTCAAGGAGGAACTCCGTCGCATGGGATCACTTGTAATGGAAGCCGCAAATGCGACGAGAGTTGCTGGCGGCGGAGCCGTCGCGGTAGACAGGGTGCTTTTCTCCGATTATATAACGGATAAAATCAGAAATAATCCGATGATAACGGTGATCGAAGAGGAAATGACCGATATACCGGAGGATGAATATACAATCGTCGCTACCGGACCTCTTACCTCAGACGCACTTGCGGGTAAAATAGCAGAGGTAATCGGTGCGGCGGGGCTGTACTTTTATGACGCTGCGGCACCGATAGTCGATTTTGAGTCGATTGATATGACAAAAGCTTTCTTTGCCTCACGTTATGGCAAGGGAAGTGCCGATTACATCAACTGCCCGATGACTGAATCGGAGTATAAGACGTTCTGGCATGAGCTTGTCGGTGCAAAGCAGGCGGAGCTTCACGATTTCGAGAGCGGTGACAGTCTCAAGGTATTTGAGGGCTGTATGCCGGTCGAGGTGATGGCGGCGAGAGGTGAGGACACGCTTCGCTACGGACCAATGAAGCCAGTCGGAATACACAACCCGGAAACTGGAGAAGGTTACTACGCGGTAGTCCAGCTCAGGCGTGAGAATGAGGAAGGCACGATGTTCAACCTCGTCGGCTTCCAGACACATCTGACCTTTCCCGAACAGAAACGCGTGTTTTCGATGATACCCGGACTTGAGAACGTACAGTTCTTAAGATACGGTGTCATGCATCGCAATACATTCATTAATTCACCCGGTGTGCTGACTGATGAATACAGCATGGCGGTACGTCCGATGACATATTTCGCCGGACAGATGACGGGGGTAGAAGGATATATTGAATCGGCGGCATCCGGCTTTGTTGCGGGTACATCGGCAGCGATACGGTCGTGCGGCGGCACACCTCCGCACTTTTCCGAAGCAACAATGATAGGCGCGATGGCGCATTACGTCAGCTTCGGGGGAGCCGCGGAATTCCAACCGATGAACGCGAATTTCGGAATAATTCCGCCGCCGGAAAAGAAGATACGCGGCGGGAAGCGGCCGCGATATGAATACTATGCCGCACGTGCGCTTGAAGCACTTGAGGAAACTGGACTAGTGATACAGTAATTACCGGAGAATACAATGAGAATAATTGTTGATGTAATGGGCGGCGACAAAGCACCGTCCGAAATAATAAAGGGAGCGGTTGACGGCGGAAAAAATTACGCAGTCGACATAACGCTTGTAGGAAATAAACCAGAAATTGAGAAATCGGCTGCTGACGCGGGGATATCGCTCGACGGAATCGAGATAGCCCACTCGGATGAAAAGATAACGATGGAGGACGATCCGCTGTATGTTGTGAGGGCAAAGAAAAACTCATCCATGAACATCGGACTTACGATGCTGAGGGATTACGAGGGCGGCGCGGCATTCGTCTCGGCAGGAAACACGGGCGCACTGCTTGTCGGCTCATCGCATATCATCAGAACGGTAAAGGGTATACACCGTGCGTCAATCGCGACAATCCTTCCGTTTCAGCGTCCGCTTCTACTTCTTGACAGCGGTGCTAACATCAACGTCGAGCCGCAGTATCTGCTTGAATGGGCGGTAATCGGCACGATCTATATGGAACGCGTTATGGGTGTGAAATCGCCAGAGGTGCGGCTTCTCAATAACGGCTCGGAAGAGCATAAGGGTACAGCGGTAGAGGTCGAAGCGTATAAAATGCTTTCTGACTGCGGAAGTATTCACTTCGGCGGCAACGCGGAAGGCAGCGATGTTCCATCAAACGTGTGCGACGTGCTTGTTACCGATGGTTTCACAGGTAATATTCTCCTGAAATATACTGAAGGTATGGGTAAATTCTTCTTCAGGACGATGAAAGGCATGTTTACGGCAAATCTTCCGTCGAAGCTTGCTTACCTTGCGGTAAAGGGCAGTGTGGGCGGTATCAGGAAGGCGTTCGACGCGTCGGAATACGGGGGTTCGCCTCTGCTTGGACTTAAGAAGCCTGTAATCAAAGCTCACGGAAGCTCCGATGCAAGAGCTATCGAAAACGCTGTCAGACAAGCAAAAGCATATCTTGAACATGGTGTTACTGCTGAAATCGAAGCGGTGGCGGAGAAGATTGCCGTAACACTTGAGAAATAAGCCGGTTAAACAAATATTATACAGGGCATGGAGAAAAAATGGGCAAGGAAAAAAGAAAACTTCCGCTGGCGCAGAGCGGACTTGAAGAAAAAATCGGGTATACTTTCAATAAAAAAAGCCTGTTAACGACCGCGCTTACTCACTCGTCATATTCGAATGAGCTGAAATCGAAGGGAGTACGTGAGGAATGTAATGAGAGACTTGAGTTTCTCGGAGACTCCGTGCTTTCAATTTACGTCAGCAAATATCTGTATCTGACGTTTTCGGCACGTCAGGAGGGAGATCTGACAAAGATACGCGCGGCGGTCGTATGTGAGAAGGCACTGCATAAGTACGCATCAAAGCTTGAACTCGGTCAGTTTCTCAGGCTCGGTCACGGCGAGGAGATGGGGGGCGGACGCGAGCGCCCATCAATCGTCGCCGACGCGTTTGAAGCCCTTCTCGGTGCAATATATCTTGACAGTGCCAACAATCATGCGGTTATCAACAATTTTCTTATGCCGTATGTAACCGAAGAAATAGAGAATATTAGCCACTATTCGTCGTTCATAGATTACAAAACCGCACTTCAGCAGCTTGTACAGCAAGCTGAAGGTGAACTGCTCGAGTATGTGCTCACAGGAGAGAGCGGACCGGATCACGACAAGACCTTTGAGGTCGAAGCGAAGCTCAACAGCAACGTCATCGGACGCGGTCAAGCGCATTCCAAGCGTGAAGCCGAACAAATGGCGGCACATCAGGCACTCTCGCTATTCGGCAGAGCAGGCGGCGAAAAATAATATCGGAGTGCAGCATGAGACATATAAACATTCCCGTATTCATACCGCATCTCGGATGCCCGAATCAGTGCGTATTCTGCAATCAGCGCACGATTTCGGGCATTAATACTTTTAACGAGAGCAGTGTGACGAATATAATAGTAAGTACACTTGACGGCATTTCAGATGACTGTGAGGCAGAGATCGCATTCTTCGGAGGCTCATTCACCGGAATCGACCGTGCGCTGATGATTCGTCTCCTTGATACGGCACAGCGATACGTTGTTGCGGGCAGAGCGGCAGGCATTCGTATGTCAACTCGACCCGACTATATCGATGATGAAATAATCACGATACTGAAGAATTATACAGTGAGCGCCATCGAACTGGGTATTCAGAGCTTTTCGGACAAGGTACTTGCGGCTTCTCGTCGCGGTCATACTACCGATGCATCTGTTAAGGCGGTCGGTATGCTGAGAGATGCAGGTTTTTCCGTCGTCGGTCAGATGATGATAGGACTCCCTGAGTCGGCAGGGGAGGACGAGGTGCATTGTGCTGAGATGATATGCTCACTCGGCGCGTCGGCTTCCCGGATTTATCCGCTTGTCGTGTTCCGCGGCACACCGCTTCAGGAGATGTGCGAAAAGGGTAATTTCGTACCGCTTGACTTTGAAGAGACGGTAATGCGCACGAAAAACGCACTTAAAGTGTTCATAGCGCATGGCGTACCTTGCATCAGAGTGGGGCTGTGTGAGAGCGAGCAAATATCGTCTTCTGACAGCTATTATACGGGAGTAAATCACGGTGCGATAGGCGAGATAGCGATGGGCGAAATATTCTACGATAATATCTGCGATAGACTGGCGGAGTTATCGGACGCGTGCAGTATCGCAGGCAGTGGTGTCACTGTCACGGTCGCGCACGGCAAGACCTCGATGGCAGTCGGTCACGGCGGTCGGAATAAAGTCCGCATTAAGAATAATTTCGGATTAAAATATTTGAAAATCATTGAAAATGACGAGCTGACAGGTTATAATATTAAAATAGGCATAATATGAGCCGATGACAACTCTAAAGTAAAGGACGAACGTAATTGTACTTAAAAACGCTTGAACTTCACGGGTTTAAATCCTTCCCCGAAAAGACGGTGCTCCACTTTGACGCGGGCGCGACGGTAATCGTCGGGCCTAACGGAAGCGGAAAGTCGAATATCACCGATGCGATGCGCTGGGTGCTCGGGGAGCTTTCAACCAAGAATATACGCGGTAGCAAAATGGAGGACGTAATTTTCGTCGGAGCAGACGGGAGACGTCCTATGAGTTTTGCCGAGGTGTCGGTCACCTTCGATGATTCGGAGGAACCACGCAAGCTCAACAGCACATATGAGGAGATAACCGTCACACGCCGCTATTACCGCTCGGGCGACAGCGAATATTACATAAACCGTAAGCCGTGCAGACTCAAGGATATCTACGAGTTGTTCATGAACACGGGTATCGGCCGCGAGGGCTATTCGATAATCGGACAGGGAAGAATAGCAGAACTTATATCGAAAAAGAGTGAGGACAGACGTGCGGTATTTGAGGAGAGCGCCGGTATATCGAAGTATCGCTACCGCAAGCAGGAAGCAGTTAAAAAGCTTTCCGAAACGGAGAATAATATGCTCCGCATCGGTGATATTTTCGCTGAGCTTGAGTTGCGCGTAGGGCCTCTCGAGAAGGAAGCGGCAAAGGCAAGGCAGTACCTTGAACTTTACGATGAGAAGAAGAAAGCCGACATATCGCTGTGGCTGTATGACATTGGCAAGATACGCGCAGATGCGGACAAGGCATCAGCTGACTGCCGACTTTCGGCGCATGAGCTTGAGATGGCGGAGGATACCGAGCGTCAGCTTGAGGCTCAGAGCGACCGTCTGTATCAGGCATCGCAGGATAACAAGCTCGCATCCGAAAAGGTGTACGGTGAGATAAAAAGCAAGACAGCCGCGCTTCACGAAAGTGAAAACGAATACCGCGCGGCTGAAAAGGACTGCGAACATCTGGAAATACAGCGAACCGCCGAGCTTGAAGCGGCGGATCACGCGTCGGAGGCAGGCAAGCTTGAAGCCGAACATAAAGCTGAACTTGAAGCTTCAATTACCGACGAAAATATACATCTTGCCGAGCTTGAAGCGGAGACTGTACGTCTGCTTCATGAACGCGGACTTCTCACCGATAAGCGTTCGGGAGTCGAAAAGTACCTTGAAGAACGACTTTCGGCTCAACGCGCGGCAGAGGAAAAGTTGTCGGGACTTACGGTCAGGCTGAACGTGTTGAAAAGCAACATGTCCGAGCAGAAGGAACGTCACGCCGCGATTGATTCAGACATTGCAAAATATGAGAGTGAACTGACGGGAATAAAGAAGGACGCGGAGCGTTGTAATGCTTCGGTTGAGGAATACAGTGCAGAGATTGCGAAGTCGGAAGCGCAGATAGCTGAGGCGCATACAAAGATCGCCGAAGCTCAGGGCGAGTGCGATAAGGCGAGAGTAGAGCTGAACTCGGAGAACTCGAAGCTCAGCGCGCTTGATTCGCGTATTACGGCGCTAAAGCGTATGCTCGAGCATTTTGACGGCTACAATAACAGCGTGAAGTATGTCATGAATGAGTCGTCCTACGGCAGGCTTCACGGCATACACGGGCCCGTTTCGCACCTAATTCACGTCGAAAAGGAAAACATACTTGCGATTGAGACAGCGCTTGCCGCAAACATCCAGAATATAGTTGTGGACGATGAAGCGACCGCAAAGTCGGCTATATACGCGCTTAAGGAAGCAAACGCGGGACGCGCGACATTCTGCCCGATAACCTCGGTCAGCGGTCAGTCGCTCACACCCGAGCTTACCGCTATAAAAGGTCACCACGGCTTTGTCGGATACGCGTTTGAGCTTGTCAGGACGGACGCAAAGTATAAGGAAATTATTTCAAGTTTGCTCGGACGCGTGGCGGTATTCGACAATATCGACAATGCCTCTGATGCGGCGAAAAGTCAACGGTGGCGGGTACGCTGTGTGACACTCGACGGTCAGCAGATCAACGCCGGCGGCTCGTTCACAGGCGGCTCGGCAAGACGTGACAGCGGTGTTCTGTCGCGCTCGGCGCAGATTGATTCGCTTGAGGAAGAAAAACGCACGGTAGAAAAAGCTACCGAAATACTAAAAAAGCAACTTGATGAAGCTGAAACGGCACTTTCCGACTGCATGAGCATGAGAAGCAGCGCAGAGGAACGCATCCACTTGATCGACACGCTGATGAGAGCGGAGAAGAGTTCGCTTGACGAGCTTACGGCTAAGCAGTCGGTCACTGAGGAGTTGCTCAGTCAGCTTGTGGCGGACAGAGAAAGGCTCATCGACTTCGGTAAACGCGGCGGAGAAGACGCGGTGCGTCTTGAGGGCGAATGCAATGAAGTTAAAGACATGATCGCAGCGATATCGGACGACCGCGCGACGAAGGACATTGAACGTCATGAGATCGGAGACAGGATAGACGAAATGACCGCGCACATTGCGGAAAGTCAGATTCACTCGGCGGAAAAACGCAAGGATATTGAAGCCGTATATAATGCGATCGCGGAGAGCGAAAACCGTATCACGCTTCATAAAACCGATCGTCAGTCAAGGCTTGAACGCGCAC
>CAZMRH010000072.1:7261-9036 GCA_964568705.1 uncultured Lachnospiraceae bacterium | reverse complement strand
ATTATCCGTCAAGCGGATAATTTATCGCAGATACAAGGTACAGCTTGAAAAGCGTCAATTCACTGACAGACGTATGTGACGCTTACTCCGAATGCGAAGCACGCAGACGTGCGCGACAAGTCACCGAAACAGACTCCAGTATCGAAGTCAAAACACGCGGAGAGCGTGCTTTTGACTGAGCAGGTGAGCCTTCGCTTTCAGCAAACCCCAGAAGGGGGCTTCGGGGGAAAGCTTTCCCCCTGAACGGCTTTTGGTTACTTTTCTCCGCAGAAAAGTAACAAGAAAAAACCCTTTATGGGTATAAACAGAGTAACACTATAAGCAAAGCGGGTTGGTGTCCGAACGACATCCGCAGACTTTGGTGAGAAACACAAAGAAGAAAAACCCGTCATGGGTATAAACAGAGTAAAGCTATAAGCAAAACAGGTCGGTGTCCGAACCTCACCGCAAGACATCCGACAAAGCAGGTTGGTGTCCGAGCGATACCGATAAACACCGCTTTACCCAGCGGCAGTCGCCGCAATCCGGCAGCATCAAATCCGCGCCGTACATAAGTATGATATACACAGAATTCTGCTTAATATGACCGAATTTTTCTTTAAAATACATATTGCTTTATTAATGATAATTGTGTAAAATATGTTTAGTAGTTTTATTTTCAATCAAAATAACGGAGGATGGAAATGATTAATTCGATTATTGAGCTTCTGAGAGAGTATGACCCCGTGGTCGGCAATTCGGTCGCGGCAGAGCTTCAGCGTCAGAGACGCGGGCTTGAACTTATCGCGAGCGAAAATATCGTGTCCGAACCTGTAATGCTTGCAATGGGCAACCCGATGACCAACAAATACGCCGAGGGTTATCCGGCTCACCGCTATTACGGCGGATGCGAGTGCGTCGACGTATGTGAGAATATCGCGAGAGAGCGTGCGTGCAAACTGTTCGGCGCAGAGCATGCGAATGTTCAGCCTCACAGCGGCGCACAAGCGAATATCGCCGTATATACAGCACTCCTGAAGCCCGGAGACACCGTTCTCGGAATGAGCCTTGACGCAGGCGGTCACCTGACGCACGGCTCACCCGTGAATCTGTCGGGTAAATTCTTTAACTTCATCCCCTATGGCGTGACTGAGGAAGGCTACATCGACTACGACGAGATCGAAGCGCTTGCGAAGAAGCATTCGCCGAAGCTTATCGTCGCAGGTGCGTCCGCGTATCCGCGAGTGATCGATTTCGAGCGCATCTCAAGGATTGCAAAGTCTGTCGGCGCGTACTTCATGGTGGATATGGCGCACATCGCCGGACTTGTTGCGGCAGGACTTCATCCGTCACCCATGCCGTGTGCGGATATCGTCACAACGACCACGCATAAGACGCTGAGAGGCCCCCGCGGCGGAATGATACTGTGCCGTGAGGAGCTTGCAAAGCAGATCGACAAAGCGATATTCCCCGGCACACAGGGCGGACCGCTTGAGCATATCATCGCGGCAAAGGCAATATGCCTCGGCGAAGCGCTGAAGCCCGAATTCAAGGTGTATCAGAAGAATATCGTGAATAACGCACAGGTACTCGCAAAGGGACTTCTTGATCGCGGCTTCAAGCTGGTATCGGGCGGCACGGACAATCATCTTATGCTGCTTGACCTGCGTCCGTTCGACCTCACAGGTAAGGAATTCGAGCGTCGCCTTGACGAGGTTTACATCACGGTCAACAAGAACGCCATCCCGAACGATCCTCAGTCGCCGTTCGTCACAAGCGGTGTCCGTATCGGCACT
>CAZMRH010000072.1:0-7251 GCA_964568705.1 uncultured Lachnospiraceae bacterium | reverse complement strand
CATCGACCTGACGAACAAGGGCGTGACCGGTAAGGAGATGGCCGTGGCCCTCGAGAAGGCCGGCATCGTTCTCAACTACAACACCGTCCCCGGCGAGACGCGCAAGGCCTTTGATCCGTCGGGCATTCGCCTCGGCACTCCGTCGGTCACGAGCCGCGGACTCGGCACCGACGACATGAAAACTCTCGCCGAGCTTATCTACCTCACCGCCGCCGACTTCGATGCGAAGGCTGATTACATCAGAAGCGAAGTGACAAAGATCTGCGAGAAGTACCCGCTTTACAAGGACTGAAACGGCTGTCTCATAAGTTAAATACAGAGCGTAAGGCGTCTGACGGATAATTTGTCAGACGCCTTTATACCGCATTTTATCATGTCCTCATCGCCTCATATGTCTGTTATCATTGAAATAAAAGAGTTATATAATTAATGAAGAATCTCTCAGTAAAATTCTTTTAAATATAATAAGTGGTGCAGACATGATGAAAGCAATGAAAAACAGTTGTTATCCTTCTGTCATTACTGCTTATGGCAGGAATTTTACCGAGGAGGTTCATTTCATTTGCGGCAAATGACATCCCCGGGCAGCACCAGACTGAACCCCCGGCAGGTTACACAGCGATATACACTAAGGACGACCTTGACTACGTCCGCCTAAATCTTCCGGCAACTATATCCTGATGAATGATATTGTCTTTACCTCGGCGGACTTTGCCGAGGACAGGAACTTTTACAGCGGCGGCGCGGGATTTTCACCTATAGGTTCCGCTGCGTCGCCCTTTTCCGGCATATTTGACGGCACCGGCTACGCGATAAGAAACATATACATAAACATAGTAACGGTGAATACTGGCAGCTATGTCGGACTTTTCGTAGCTTGTTCAGGCTCGGTAAAGAAGCGCGGATTGAAGGGCGGAAGCCTTTACGCGAAGCTTAAATTTATAAATAGCCAGGGATATGACCCGACCTTGAAATACATTATTTACCATATTGCAATTATTTTCTTTTTACTTATACGTACCTGTAAATAAATGTAATAATAACGGGTCTGACAAATGATAATTTGTCAGACCCGTTTTGAAAGTTTGTATGACCGTATGCCCCGTTTCCCTTAAACGGGATGCACTTCAAGAGAGCTGTCGCCGTTCTCCGCGTCAAGGTTATACTTTTTTGCCTTGCGATATTCGAAGAACTTAAGCGCGACCTGCTCGAACAGCGCGTAGGAGAGAACGTCCTCATCCTGCTCGGCGTACTGCGTGATCTCACCGCGCAGTTTTTCAAGCTCTGGCTTAAGATTGTCGGCGGGACGGCAGGTGATGCGCGCCTCATTTCCGATTATCTTCTTCACGAACGCCGGATCGATATCGACGGGTGTCTTGCCGTATTCGCCGCGTACAAGTCCTTTGAATTCCTTTGTGACCATCTTGTAGCGCTCACCGCCGATGACGTTGAACACAGCCTGCGTGCCGACGATCTGTGACGACGGGGTGACGAGAGGCGGGTATCCGACATCCGCGCGTACTCTCGGCACTTCCTCAAGTACCTCCGTCAGCTTATCTTCCTTGCCCGCCTGCTTAAGCTGCGATATGAGGTTTGAAAGCATTCCACCGGGAACCTGATACAAAAGCGCGTTTACGTCGACCTTAAGCGCCTTTGTATTCATAAGTCCGCTTTCAAGATACTTTTCGCGCAGCGGTGTGAAGTATTTCGTAATCTTGTCGAGATTTTCAAGGCTGATGCCGGTGTCGTACTCAGTACCCTTGAGCGTCGCGACTATTGACTCCGTAGGCGGCTGAGACGTACCCATCGCCATAGGCGAGATCGCAGTGTCGACTACGTCAACCCCCGCTTCGATCGCCTTGAGAAGCGTCATTGAGGCAAGACCCGACGTGTAGTGCGTGTGGAGCTGGATCGGGACTTTTACGGTTTCCTTGAGAGCGCGTACAAGCTCATACGCGTCGTAAGGCTTCAGAAGTCCCGCCATATCCTTGATGCAGATGGAGTTTGCTCCCATCTCCTCGAGCTGCACCGCGTACTTCGTGAAATAGTCGACCGTGTAGACGGGACCTGTCGTGTAGCTGATCGCCGCCTGAACGTGACCGCCTTCCTTGATTGTCGCGGATATCGCGGTCTTTAAGTTGCGTGCATCGTTGAGCGCGTCGAAGATTCTGATTATATCGATGCCGTTCGCAAGTGACTTCTGTACGAAGTACTCGACGACATCATCCGAGTAGTGACGGTATCCGAGAATATTCTGACCGCGGAACAGCATCTGCAGCTTTGTATTCTTCACTCCGTCGCGTATCTTGCGCAGTCTCTCCCACGGATCCTCATTAAGGAAGCGCAGGCATGAATCGAACGTCGCGCCGCCCCATGCTTCAAGTGAGTAGTAGCCTACCTTATCAAGCTCCGCGAGGATCGGGAGCATTTCATCGGTGGTCATTCTTGTGGCTATAAGCGACTGATGAGAGTCGCGCAGCACCGTTTCGGTGATTTTAACTTTTGACATGTTTACCTCCGATTAATTGATTTACGCCAGCCACGAGAGGAATACTCCCGCCGCTACCGCCGAGCCGATAACTCCTGCGACGTTCGGACCCATGGCGTGCATGAGAAGGAAATTCGAAGGGTCGACACGCTGTCCCTGTATCTGCGAGACACGCGCCGCCATAGGAACGGCAGATACGCCCGCCGAGCCGATGAGCGGATTGATTTTGCCGCCCGACAGCACGTTCATCACCTTAGCGGTGAGAAGTCCGCCGAAGGTCGAGATGCCGAACGCGATAAGTCCGCAGAAGATGATGATGACCGTCTGGAGCTTGAGGAAGTTGTCCGCACTTGCGGTAGCTCCGACTGTGATTCCGAGAAAGATGGTGACGATGTTCATCAGCTCATTCTGTGCCGTTTTCGAGAGACGATCGGTCACGCCGCATACATTGAGAAGGTTGCCGAACATAAGCGAACCGATGAGCGAAAGCGCGTCCGGCACGATGAGTCCGACTACCGCCGTTACAACGAGCGGGAACAGGAGCTTCTCAATGTTTGATACGGAGCGGAGCTGATCCATCCTGATGCGGCGCTCCTTGTCGCTTGTTAACAGTTTCATGAACGGCGGCTGAATCATCGGGATAAGCGCCATGTAGCTGTATGCGGCAATCGCAATAGCGCCGAGCAGTGCGGGAGCAAGCGTCTTTGTGACAAGTATCGCCGTAGGGCCGTCCGCACCTCCTATGATGCCGATTGATGCTGCCTCCTCAGGCGAGAAGAAGCCGGAGATAAGCGCGGCGGAAAACGCGACGAATACGCCGAGCTGTGCGCCTGCGCCTATGAGGAAATACTTCGGATTTGCGATAAGCGGGGTGAAGTCGGTCATCGCGCCGATACCCACGAAGATGAGGCACGGATAGATACCGAGCTTTACGCCGAGGTAGAGAAGGTCAAGCAGTCCGCCCTCGCGAAGTATCTGACCGAAATCGGACGCCCCCTCGCGGATAAAGAAATCAAGGTGGAACATACCGCCGCCGGGGAGGTTTGTAAGTATCATTCCGATCGCGATGGGAAGAAGAAGGAGCGGCTCATACTGCTTGGCGATCGCAAGGTATACAAGGATACCCGCGATGACGTACATTATGAGATACTGCCACCAGTTATCGGACCGAACAAGCCTTGCAATGCCTGTACCTTCGATAAAATTCATTATGCTTTCGAGCATTGTTCATGTGTCCTTTCAATATAAATATGGAAAACGGGACTCAGTTAAGCGACAGAAGCACTTCGTCGGTTTTGACGGTCGCGCCGGTCGATACGCTGACGGATGCGACTACGCCGTCGTCCGGTGCGCAGATATCGTTTTCCATTTTCATTGCCTCAAGAACACAGAGAACATCGCCCTTTTTAACGGAATCGCCCGCTTTGACGTTGATCTTCATGATATTGCCGGGCATAGGTGCCTTGACGATGACTGAACCTGCGGCTGATGCCTTGGGTGCGGCCTTCGGTGCGGCGGGAGCTGCCTTCGGTGCGGCAGGTGCAGCCTTTGGAGTTGCCGGTGCGGCGGTCTGAGCGGGAGCTGCCGGTGCGGCGGTCTGAGCGGGAGCTGCCTGCGCGTCCGCTGCGACCTCATCTACAGTTACGTCGTACGATACGCCGTTGACGGTTACATTGAATCTTTTCATATTTATTACCATGCCTTTCTGAAGCTTTAATTTATTATTTATTCCATGCCGTACCGCTGCCGGCACGTCTGAAGGATACTACTCTGAATCCATTCTGAAACTGACCTTTGTATTCGTCGCCCGAGATCATCGCCGTGACTGCTGCCGTGATGACCGCGGCAAGCTTGCTGTCGTCCGTCTCGTCGTATTCCGGCTCGGTTTCGTTGACCTCGGCAACTTCGGTTGTGTCGACGGGTTTGTCGGTGTCACTGACAGACTTTGTTTTCATTTTTCTGTTGGGTATATCGTAGCAGAATAAGCGCGAGAGTGAAAGCACACCCCACAGTAGCGCAAGCACCAAGAATACCATAAGCATGCCGATGCCCGTCATCTGGAGTGAAAATGTTATCCGCTCGGTCGAGAACGCGCTGCCCATATCGTCATACGCGAGCGCGGGTACAGTAAGTATCGCGCACAGCGTAATGACTGCGATGGCGGCTGTGATTATTTTATATTTTTTCATGACTGACCTCCTCACAGAGGCATGTTGGAGTGACGGCGTGAGGGTGCGGATGCGCTCTTTGACGAGAGCATGTTCACCGCTGCGGCAAGTCTTGCGCGAACCTCGGTGCCGTCGATTATGTCGTCGATCTCGCCTGCGCATGCCGCCTTGACAGGTGTGGCGCAGGTCTCATTCCACTTATCCTCAAGCTCCTCACGGGATACGCTCTCTGAAATTTGATCGTTCCAGAGGAATGCGACGGCGGAGGAAGCGTTCATAGCGGCAATCTTTGCCGTGTCAAGCGCGAGCACCGTGTCGGCGCCGACTGCTTTTGAGCCAAACATCGCGAATACCGTACCGTAAGCCTCGCCCGCGATGAGCGTCACAAGCGGATTCTTTGCCGATGAATAGAGGGAAGCGAGACGTGCAAGCTCCGACGCATAGGGGAGCGACTCCGCTTCCTTCGACACGTCAAGTCCCGTACAGTCAACGACCGTAATGAGCGGAATGCTGAAGCTGTCACAGAAGGAAACTATACGCGATGCTTTTCTTGCCGCATTTGCGGTGAAAGTCGATTTGCCGCCTGCTTTATTATTGGCGACAATTCCGACCACAGTTCCGCCGAGCGATGCAAAGCCTACGTTCATCTCGGGAGCGTAGCCTGCGTACAGTTCAAGATATTCGCCGAGATCGGTAAATCCTTTGATAAGCGATACAGTGTCGCCGGTCGCGGTGTATGCGGAGATGTCGCTCTCACGATTTGCGTCGTCGCCGGACATTTCCATCACCGTACCTTCGGCGTTGTTCATCGGAAGGTATGAGGCAAGGCGGCGCGCCGCCGCGATACACTCAACCGCGTTATCACAGGCAAGTGACGCAAGTCCTGACTTTGCCGCATTTCCGCCCACACCTGTCACACCGTCACCGATATTGAATGGTGATGCGACCGACAGCTCCGCGTGATCGGATGCCACGATTACGAAATCAAACATTGCCGCGATGACCGCCGACGCGCCGACGCATGTACCTGCGACGACCGCGATCTGCGGGATAACGCCCGATGCATCGGATACGCACTTCATCACGCTGCCGTATCCCGCGAGTGCGCCGACACCTTCGGGAAGGTATGCGCCTGCGCTGTCAAACACGCCGATAACAGGCGCACCGTTTTCGACCGCAAGGCGGTATGTCTCGCTGATCTTTTTCGCGTGAGCCTCACTCAGAGCGCCCTTTGTGCGGGCATAATCCTGAGAAAAGGCAAATACGAGTCTGCCGTCGACCGCACCGTAGCCGGTGATAACGCCCTCGAATTCATTCGGTGACGCTTCGTCGAATTCATCGCGGCGGCGGTGAACAAACGCACCTGTTTCAACAAAGGTGCCTTCGTCAAACAGGGAAGTCAGGCGGCCACGTGCGCTGAGAGTATCAGATGAAGACTCGGCTGCAAGGTCTGAATTTTTCAGGTAATCCTTCAGTGCTCCTGCGGTTTTTATGCCTGCTTTCTTTATCGAACGAAGAATAGATTCAATGTTTTTGCTGTCCATATTCACTCTCCGGTAATTATTTATTAATAGGAAAAGAGGGTCAATTCTATTAAAAACCATCCTACCCCATTTTAAGCTATTATACCGCGCATATCAACGATATTCAAGGGTTTTGCAAAAATATATAATAACAATTTATGAACAAAAGGGTGCTCTTTAGTAATGTCCTCTAAAGGAGAGTTTATATAGAAAACGGTGTAGCTTGATTTAGCTACACCGTTTTCTCTTTCAGCCGAAATTTGCTGTACAGTTTTTCTGCTTGCAAAAGTGTGTGATACATGATATTATATACGAATATTACTAATATAATTTTAGAATGATAAACCGAGATAGTTATAGGAGTGGATTTTTTGACTGATGTATATTTTGTCCGACACTGTCAGTCGCAAAAGGAATGGAAAGACAATGACAGCATCAGACCACTGACCAAGTTAGGACCGGCTGACAGTGTTTCCGTTGCTGAATCACTTCGCGATGTTAAGCTGGACTACTGTATATGCAGCCCGTATATTCGAAGTATGGATACAATACGAAGTTGCGCCGAAGACCACAAACTCGAAATACATACCGATACCCGCTTTGGGGAGCGTATAATCGGCCCCAAAAGCGATGAAAACGCATTGATAATGCGCTGGAAGGATCATGATTATAACGAAGAAGGCGGTGAATGCATACGCCTTGTACAGCAGCGGAATATAGAAGGATTGCATACACTTATAACGGAGCATGCCGGTGAAAGCATACTATTCGGCACACACGGTACAGCTTTGAGCACGATAATCAACTACTACGAGCATGACTTTGGGTATGAGGGGTTTAAAAGGCTGTATGATTGGATGCCGTATATTATCCATGCGGTTTTCAATGGGGTACAGCTCGTTTCCCGTGAGGAAATTCTGATTATAAATCGCGGATATTGAACTAAACCATGCAGTCATTATTTACCGACAAGAATATGAGAATAACCTTGCGCAATAATACCCGCCGAAAAAGTAATTTTGATATAATCCCCATAGAGTAGACACCTGAAAAAACAAAAAGTCAGGACTAC
>CAZMRH010000071.1:0-9055 GCA_964568705.1 uncultured Lachnospiraceae bacterium | reverse complement strand
AAGGCTTGCGATACCCGACGAAGCGTCGGCAAATCTTATCGCGGAAGCGAAGAAAGCGGGCGTGACAGTACCGCTTGTCGCCGACATACATTTTAATTACAAGGCCGCACTTGCGGCAATTCGCGCGGGAGCTGATAAGATACGTATAAATCCCGGCAATATCGGTGACGAATGGAAAGTGCGCGAAGTCGCACATGCATGTCTGGACGCTCACCTTCCGATACGCATCGGCGTGAACGGCGGCTCGCTTGAGAAGAAGCTGTACGAAAAGTACGGTGCACCCACAGGTGAAGCGCTTGCGGAAAGTGCGTTGACTCAAGCTGAAATGCTTGAGAAGCAAGGCTTTTCCGATATTGTCATCTCGATAAAGGCGTCAAGTATCGAAAACACGGTACGCGCGTGCGAGATCGTCGCGGAATCGTCAAATTACCCTGTTCATCTCGGCGTAACGGAAGCCGGCGATACATATTCGGGTCTTGTTAAGAACTCGGTAGGTATCGGCTCACTGCTGCTCCGCGGTATCGGCGACACACTCAGAGTATCGCTGACGGGTGATCCCTTGGACGAGGTGCGCGCGGGAATCGAGATACTGCGCTCACTCGGTCTGCGCCGTGACGGTGTACGCATCGTTTCTTGCCCGACCTGTGGCAGAACAAAGCTTAATCTCATCGGTATTGCCGCCGATTATAAGAAAGAAGCGGAAAAGCTTGATATGCACGGGAAAGAAGTCACTGTGGCGATAATGGGATGCGTCGTAAACGGGCCGGGTGAAGCGCGCGAGGCGGACTTCGGTATAGCCGGAGGCGACGGATTCGGAGTGCTGTTTGAAAAAGGGCAGACACTCGGACGCGTGGATGAAGATAAAATAGTAGATACGCTCATAGAGCATACAAAAGCATTTATTGAAAAGTAACGGAGAGATCATGGAAAACGAAGCTGGCGGACGCACTCTCGGGCAGGTGTTCGGAAGATTTGCACCGAGAAGTGCCGTCCAGATGGAATTACTGTCCTCACCTGCGTCGGGGATAAAAGCTGACCGCGAGCGGCGCATAGTAGAAGTGACGGTGACGTTTCAGAAGGTGTACGCGAAGTCGGAGCTGTACAGATTGGAAGCGGACATTGCCGAAGCGTATGAGCTGCAGATGGTGCGGATTCTGCCGAAGTATCCGGCGGAGTGCTTTGACATCTCGTACATGAGCGAAATAATCTGCGAGGCAAAGCGCATCGGAGCTGTGATAAACGGCTTTTTTGATACCTTTGACGCAAGCTTCGGAGAAAATGACGACGAGATCATCATAAAAATACCGTTCATTCAGGCGGGAATAGACCTGCTCGACCTCGCAAAAGCGGGTGAGATGATAACGGAAATACTCAACTGCGAATTCGGTATGTCGTATACGGTGACTGTCGCACGCTCCGACGACGCTGATGAAAAGTTCAGAAGCTACATGGAGCAGCAGCAGCGGAATCTTGAGGATGAAAGACAGCGGCTCGCGTCACTTGAAGCGTCAAGAATTGCGGAGGAGCGGGCAAAAGCTGCGTCGGAGAGTGAAAAGGCTGACAATAAAGCAGCCGAACCCGAGGTGAAGCTGGCGAGGGTAAAATCGCTGTTTGACTGCGGAGAGGCGGCGGAAATGCTGTCCGACACGCTTGTGAAGTGTGGCAGAATGACGTTTGATATAGCATCTCCCGTACTCGTTGACGGTGAAATGTTCGAAATAGGCGAAGTGCGTCTGCTCCGCTCACTTACAGGAAGGACAGGCACTGTGACCGTACTCGGAAACGTTTTCGAGGTCACCTCAAAGGAGACACGGCGCGGCGATAAGATCAGCATAAATATCGGCATCACCGACCGAGATTCGTCTGTATTCATAAAGGAACTGCTGCCGGTTGTGGACGGGGCGAAGCTACTTGAGTCAGTAAAATCCGGAATGGATGTGGCAGTCCGCGGAAGCGCGAGAATCGACAAATTCGACGGGGAAGTGTACTTCTCCGCGACAGACATATTGAAGATAAAAAGCCTCTCCCGCATGGATAATGCACAGGAAAAGCGCGTTGAACTGCACCTACACACAAACATGTCGATGATGGACGCGCTGATACTGCCGGAGCAGGCGGTGAATACTGCCGCGAGATGGGGGCATAAAGCAGTCGCGATTACGGATCACGGCACGCTTCAGGGCTTCCCGACGGCGATGCTTGCCGCCGAAAAGGCTGACATCAAGGTGCTGTATGGTATGGAAGCGTACTTCGTCGACGATACGGCGCGCGCGCTTTACGGAAAAGGAAACTTCGGCTTCGACGATGAGTTTGTCGTATTCGACCTTGAAACAACGGGACTTTCGTCGCTGAATAACAAAATTACGGAGATCGGAGCGGTAAAGATATGCGACGGCGAGGTAACAGACAAGTTCTGTTCATTCGTAAATCCCGGCGTGCCGATACCTGCGAATATCGTTGAACTTACGGGCATCACCGATGAAATGGTGGCCGGGGCGCCGAATATTTCCGTGATACTGCCGAAATTCTTTGAATTCTGCGGTGACAGACTGATGATCGCGCATAACGCGGGTTTCGATATCAGCTTCCTGCGACATGCCGCCGAGGAATGCAGTATACCGTTCGACAATTCGTACCTTGACACGGTCGCGATGTCCCATTACGTGAATCCCGACCTTTCAAAACATTCTCTTGATTCACTCCAGCGTTACTTCGGACTTGAGAATTTCAACCATCACCGCGCGTCGGATGATGCCGAAATGCTCGCGTTGATACTGTATAAGATGATTGACAAGGTTCGCGAGGAGGGTGTGAAGGATTTCGACGATCTGATGAACGTGATGAGCGAGAACAGCGATCCGCTGAAGCTGAAAACGTATCATCAGGTAATACTTGTGAAGAATCAGGCGGGGCTAAAGAATCTGTACCGGCTCGTCTCCGACTCAAATCTGAAATACTACCGCCGCCATCCGCGAATACCGAAAACCAACCTGAATGCATACCGCGACGGGCTGATACTCGGCTCGGCGTGCTCAGAGGGAGAGCTGTTCCACGCGATACTTGACAATAAAACCGAGAGCGAGCTTGTTGACATTGCGAAGTACTACGATTACCTTGAAATTCAGCCGCTGTGCAACAACCAGTATCTGATCGATAAAGGTGCTGTCGCCGATGTTGAAGGACTTAAGAATTTGAACCGTAAGGTCATCGAGATAGGCAGGAAAGCGGGGCGCCCGGTCGTCGCCACGTGTGACGCACATTATCTTGATCCGGGGGATGAGATATTCCGCCGTATTCTGCAGGTCGGGCAAAAGTATTCGGATGCCGACCGAGAGACGAAATTTTATTATCGCACAACCGACGAGATGCTTGCCGAATTCGACTATCTCGGCGATGAGATGGCGCATAAAGTCGTTATCGAAAATCCCAACATGATCGCCGATATGATCGAGAAGGTGCGCCCGATACCGGAGGGCTTCTATCCTCCGCATATCGACGGAGCGGAGGAGGAGCTGACGGAGAAATGCCATAACCTCGCACGCGAGATGTACGGCGATCCTCTGCCGAAGCTTGTTTCGGACAGACTTGAACGTGAGCTTGGTGCGATAATAAAGAACGGTTTTGCGATAATGTATATCATAGCGCGAAAGCTTGTCGAGAACAGTGAGGCGGCGGGTTATCAGGTCGGCTCACGAGGATCTGTCGGTTCATCCTTCGTGGCGACGATGGCGGGTATTACGAGGGTAAATCCACTTCCGCCGCACTACAGATGCACTAAATGCCGCTACAGCGAGTTTATCGAGGACGGCTCGGTAGGCTCGGGCTACGATCTGCCGCCGAAGAACTGTCCGAACTGCGGAATCCCGATGTACCGCGACGGGCACGATATTCCCTTTGAGACGTTCCTCGGCTTCAAGGGAGACAAAACGCCTGATATCGACCTTAACTTTTCGGGCGACGTACAGGGTGACGCGCATCGCTTTACAGAAGTGCTGTTCGGCAAGGGACACGCATTCCGCGCCGGTACTATAGGCACGCTTGCGGATAAGACCGCGTACGGCTACGTCGCGAAGTATCTTGAAGGCAAGGGAATCTCGCTGAATAAGGCGGAGGTCGAGCGATTGGTCGTCGGCTGTACCGGAATAAAGAGAACCACAGGGCAGCATCCGGGTGGTATCATCGTCGTGCCGCATGGCTACGATATCTGCGACTTTTCGCCCGTTCAGCATCCGGCTGACGATCCGAATTCCGATACCGTCACCACTCACTTTGAGTTCAAATACCTGCATGATACGCTTCTTAAGCTCGATATACTCGGACACGATATTCCGACGAAGTATAAAAGACTCGAGGAATACACGGGTACGAACGTTCTTGATGTACCGATGAGCGATCCCAAGGTGTATCAGCTGTTCACGTCCATAGAGCCGCTCGGAATACCGGAGGGTACGCTTACGGGCATACAGACGGGTACGCTCGGACTGCCGGAGGTCGGCTCGAAGTTCGTGCGCGGCGTGCTCGTCGAGTCACAGCCGAAGTGCTTCGCAGATCTGCTGCAGGTGTCGGGACTGACGCACGGTACGGGAGTTTGGCTCGGCAACGCGGATGAACTTATTAAGAACAACATCTGCGACATTTCCGGTGTTATCGGAACACGTGACGACATCATGCTCTTCCTCATACATAAGCATAATCTTGACAAAAGTACAGCGTTCAAGATAATGGAGGATGTGCGAAAGGGACGCGGGCTTATGCCGGAATACGAGGAGACGATGAAGGAGCATGGCGTACCTGACTGGTATATCGACTCCTGTAAGAAGATAAAGTACATGTTTCCGAAGGCTCATGCGGCGGCATACGTTACCGACGCGCTTCGGCTCGGATGGTATAAGATTTACTATCCGCTTGAGTTTTACGCTGCATACTTCACCGCAGCGCCCGACGGATTTGACAGTGAGATCGTGATACAGGGGCGCGATCATGTTAACAAAACCCTCGCCGATTTACAGAAGCAGTCGCGTGAAGCGCCGCTGTCACAGAAGGAAGCGGGTACGATGGATGCGCTTCAGCTCGTTGCGGAATACTACGCCCGAGGACTTGAATTTCTACCGGTCAGCTTCGTAAAATCGGACTCAAAGAAGTTTCTGCCGGAGAGCGGTAAGATAAGGTTGCCGTTTTCGTCACTTCCGGGACTCGGAGAAAACGCGGCTGAAAAGATAAAAGCCGCGCGTGAGAACTGTGTGATAGATTCAATTGAGGACCTTAAGCAAAACGCGAAGCTGTCAAAGTCGGTCATTGAGATACTTGACAGAAACGGCGCGCTAAAGGGAATGGCGGAATCAAACCAGATATCCATGTTCGATATGTGAAAAAAGATCACCCATAGTAAGCACTGCTTACTGTGGGTGATCTTCAAATATCATAATTTATTTGTCAAGTTCGGCGAGACGGTCATAAATTTTTGCTTTTATGCTGGAAGCCGTATGCATTATACAGACAAGGAGAAATGTGTTTGCGCCAAAATTTATAATCCACGCAGACGGATTGTTTACGACAACGAAAGTGTAAGCGCCGTTAAGCCCTATGCTGATCGTCGCGATGATTACAACAAGTATGCCGCTTTTGCCGAGAACTTTCTTAAGTAATTCAGACGAACGACTGCTTTTATCATCGCAGCCCTCTATCATCATAAGATGTTGCCCCATAATGCTCACTATTACCGCGAAGAATACAGCGTAGCAAATAAATTCGCATACTGCGCTCACAATGCTCATGATTTCAATCTGCCTGTACATTTCGCCGGCCTTGCTTACACTCAGCGAGGAGGACGGTGTGTAGCTTACGGCGTATTTCACCTGTAAGACCCACATAAAGTTTGAGGCGAATCCCCATATAAGTGACACGGCGGCACCGATGATTGAGCGTCTGTTATACTGAAACATCAGAAGGAATGCAAAGAACATGAGCACCGCAGCAAAGACCGTGGGGAGAATGTTCAATCCGTCTATGTAGAAGTTGAAACAGAAGAACACTGCAACGATAAGAAGTATCAACACTTTTGACATGCTCCGTGAGATGAAGAAAAACTTGCGTACACTCAGAACGGTGTTGTACTTGTCGGACAATTCACCGACGAACACGGTATCCCTGCTGATTCGGCGGAAATAGCGGATAAGGAGTATTGCCCATATTACTCCGAAAACAAGAACAAGTGCGGAAAGGCTGACTTGCAGGACGAGTTTTATATTGTCGATTTTATCTGTTGCCAATTCGTGGACGCTGCCGAGATTGTACAGACGCAGTGCGGTAAGTTCAGGTATTACCGCGCCCGCGACTCGTGCAATAATGAATGCCGCGGAAACTGAGCCGAGCTTTGACGGAAGTGAGTGCTCCTTTTTGTCTGATTGAAGTACGGCTGTGCTCCCGTACCGCATTCCCGCATACTCAAATCCTTCGAACAACAGCCTGAATGCCGGGATCATTATGAGTAATTCACTTATCGAGAAACAGAAGGTAAGCACGAGAGAGAATGTGGAATCGGTGTACGGCAGAAAGAGCAATGCGGCGGTTTTAACTCCGCTGACTATTGATACTCTGAGAAAGTCGGACTGAGCCTCAGCCAGTTTGTCCACCAGATATGATATTTTCGTAAGTCCCTTTGCGATCAAGAGCAGTCCGATGAAGTCCGGCAGCACATCAATGATGCCTATGTTCGGATTGCACAGGAATATCATGCCGGCTCCTATTAGAAACATATTCAAATATACCACCTCTGATCATCAGTTTTTAGCGGGAATAAATAAATCAATCCTCCGTTGCGTTTGCTCCGCAGCATTTCTTGTATTTTTTGCCGCTTCCGCACGGACACGGATCATTGCGTCCGACTTTCGCGGTCTTGTTGACGACAGGCTTTTTCTTGAGAGTACCGTCACCGCGCATACCTGCCTGAACGGGATTTGCGACCTGCTCACGCTGAATGGTCTGTTGCGAACGCGGGAATACGGAGAGAAGCATACGCACGGTGTCGTCTCGTATCTGGAGTACCATGTCGTCAAACATATCAGAACCGTAGACACGGTATTCCACAATAGGATTGCGCTGAGCATACGCCTGAAGTCCGACTGTCTCCATGAGCCTGTCCATCGCCTCAAGGTGATCCATCCACTTCTGGTCGACATTGCGAAGCAGTACCGCGCGTTCGACTTCGCGCATGTCGTCGCCGAACAACTCTTCCTTTGATTCATAAAGCTTCATCGCACGCGAGAGAAGCTCCGCTTTTATCTCATCCCTGTACTCTGTGGGTGACTTGCCGCCGGCGTCATTGAAGTCGTCGTCTGTGCAGAGCAGACCCTTGTACTTGTCTCGCAGTGCCGACATATCCCACAGCGACATATCCTCGTTGTGCAGGTTCTGCTCGACCGAGTCAGTGATTGTGCTTTCTATCATCGAGATCATCTTGTCTCGCAGTGAAATGCCCGAGAGCACTTCGCTTCTCTGTTTATAGATGATCGTGCGCTGCTGATTCATAACGTCGTCGTATTCAAGGACGTTCTTACGACGGTTGAAGTTCTGATCCTCAAGACGCTTCTGTGCGCTTTCGATCGAGTTTGACAGAATCTTCGCGTCGATCGGCTGATCCTCATCAAGACCGAGCCTGTCGACCATGTTTAGGATTCTCTCCGAGCCGAAGAGACGCATAAGATCATCCTCAAGGGAGAGGAAGAAGCGTGACTCGCCCGGATCTCCCTGACGACCGCTTCGGCCGCGCAGCTGATTGTCGATACGGCGGCTCTCGTGACGCTCCGTGCCGATAACAAAGAGTCCGCCCGCCGCGCAAACCTTTTCGGCTTCCGGCTTTATTTCAGTCTGATACTTCTTGTAAAGCTCACGGTAGACCTCTCGTGCCGCAAGCGCTTCCTCGCTGACTGACTGAGATGAGCCGGTCGCAAGTGCGATTATGTCCTCATCATATTCCATGCGGCGCATTTCGGCTTTTGCGAGATACTCCGCGTTGCCGCCGAGCATTATATCCGTACCACGTCCAGCCATGTTTGTCGAGATCGTGACAGCACCCGGTTTACCTGCCTGAGCGACGATGTCCGCCTCTTTCTCGTGATACTTCGCGTTAAGTACGGTGTGCGTGATGCCGACTGACTTGAGTTTCTTCGACAGTTCCTCCGACTTTTCTACGGAGATCGTACCGACAAGCACCGGCTGACCTTTTTCGTGGCATTCCTTGATCTGATTTATTATCGCACGTTCTTTGCCGGCCTTTGTTTTATAAACGATGTCGTGATGATCCATACGAATCATAGGCTTGTTGGTCGGGACTTCTACCACGTCAAGATTATATATTTCGCGGAATTCGTTCTCCTCGGACAGAGCAGTACCCGTCATACCGGAGAGCTTATCGTACATCCTGAAGTAATTCTGGAAGGTAATTGTCGCGATAGTGCGGTTTTCCTTCTGAATCTGGACGTTTTCCTTTGCCTCGATTGCCTGATGCAGACCGTCGCTGTAGCGTCTGCCGGGCATGATACGACCGGTGAAGGTATCGACGATGAGCACTTCGTTGTCCTTGACGACATAATCTGTGTCCCGCTTCATGATACCGTAAGCCTTGATCGCTTGATAGACATGATGCGAAATGTCTGAATTTTCGGGGTCGGAAAGGTTGTCGATACCGAAGAACTTCTCGACCTTTGCGATACCGTGAGCGGTAAGCGTGGTTGAGCGTGCCTTTTCGTCCACAATGTAATCCTCGGAATATACCTCGTCGTGATCCTCCTTGTCGTCAAGCTCCTTTATGACGAATTTCGACATTGTGCGTACCATGCGATCAGCCATATCGTACAGCTCGTCCGACTTCTTACCCTCACCTGAGATGATGAGCGGTGTACGGGCCTCATCAATAAGGATGGAGTCCACCTCATCGACGATGGCGAAGCTGTGACCGCGCTGAACAAGGCGTTCCTTGTATATCGCCATGTTGTCACGCAGATAATCAAAGCCGAATTCGTTGTTCGTGCCATAGGTTATGTCGCAGTTATATGCT
>CAZMRH010000070.1:0-9192 GCA_964568705.1 uncultured Lachnospiraceae bacterium | reverse complement strand
AAAACATCTGTGTTACAAGAAAATCACATCCCGCATCGACTTTACGCTTCAGATTAAGTATGTCCTCACGCTGGCAGGGTGATTCGGGATGACCTTCGGGATAACATGCGCCGCCTATGCAAAGATCGGCTCCGCTTTTCTTTATGTCCTCAATAAGCTCGTTTGCATGATGGAAAGAATCCTCGGGGATGAGCGCGGGATCATCGCAGTCACCGCGCATTGCAAGCACATTTTCGATGCTGGCAGCCTGTATCTCGCGGAGCTGTTCGCGTACACCGTCGCGTGAGAGAGTTGCGCAGGTGAGATGAGCGACTGTCGGGATACCTGCATTCTGCAGTGACGCGGCGATAGGTACAGTGTACTTCATCTCACCGCCCGCGCGGTAAGTCACGCTCATGTATGACGGAGACAGCGAGGCGATTTCACTTGTTGCCGCTTCAACCTCCTCATAGTTTTCCCATTTTTTCGGCGGGAATACCTCAAATGAAAGAACAGGCTTGGATGATGTTAAAATTTGTGTCAGCTTCATTTATTCACTCGGACTGACTGTCAGCCCTTCCTTTTCTGTAGAATTGTCAGATATCGTATCTGCCGGAGATAGCGCGGCGAAGCGTCAGCTCGTCGGCGAACTCAAGATCGCCGCCGATGGGTACGCCGTTGGCGATACGGCTGACCTTGACTCCGAGCGGCGTGATGAGACGTGCAAGATACATTGCGGTAGCGTCACCCTCGCTTGTGGGATTCGTCGCGATGATGATCTCCTTGACCGTACAGTCGTCAAGCCTCGTGAGCAGTTCGCGTATCTTCAGCTTGTCGGGCGTGATTCGCTTCATCGGTGAGATTACGCCGTGCAGCACGTGATACAGCCCGCGGTATTCCTTTATTTTTTCAACTGCGATAAGCGCACGCGGATCTTCGACCACACAGATGACCGAGCGGTCGCGGCGGTCGTCCGCACAGATGGAGCAGACATCGCCTGTTGTAAGATTCTGGCACTTTTCGCAAAGATGTATCTTCGCCTTAGCGTCAATGATCGCTTCGGCAAAAGCGCGTGCATCGTCATCCGAAAAGTCGAGTACGTTGAATGCAAGTCTCATCGCCGATTTGCCGCCGATACCGTCAAGACGGCGGAACATATCGGCGAGACGCTCAAGCGGTTCGAGAATATCAGCCATAATCAGAACAGACCGGGCATACCGGGCATATTCAGCGAGCCCGTGACCTTCGACATCTCGGCATTGTTCGTGTCGCTGACCTTTTTTATCGCCTCGTTAACTCCCGCTACGAGAATGTCCGAAAGCGTCTCAATGTCGTCGGGATCGACGATTTCGGGAGAGATTTCGATGGACTGAACCTCAAGCTTGCCGTTGATCCTAAGTTTTACAGCGCCGCCGCCCGCCGATATGTCGTATTCGCGCGTGTCAAGGTCCTCCTGAAGTGCCGCCATATCTTCCTGCATCTTCTGAGCCTGCTTTATCATCCCCTGCATGTTCGAGGGACCGCCGCCGCGTCCGCTTGGTAATCTTGCTTTCATGATTATGTTTCCTTTTTAAATGATTTATTAGATTAATACTTCTGCCGTGATATTTTATCGCGGGGATGCCTGACCTGTTGCCGCATACTTATCCGCCGCCGAACAGATCGTCGAACGCCGACGCGCCCTTTTTCGGCGCCGGTGCGGTTTCTACTGTCACCTCGGCTGCTCCCGCGGTTATCTTTGCCATCGCGAATGCATCCGAAACCGCGCGTTTTGACGCATCATTGTCAAGCATGTGCGCCGCAAACGAGTTTGTCACGCGGATTATTAGACGGCTCCCGTCGGGGGATGCAAGCGAGGTGCAGTCGGTCATAAATCCTGTCAGCGCGGCATTGCTTTTTGCAAGACGCGTGAGTGCTTCGCTTATGTCGGGTAGTGTGATATAGTCGTCGGTTGATGCCGTAACTTTCACATCGGGCTTCGCGTCAGCCGCATTTACCTCAGCATCCGACGCATCATCCACAGCGTTATCCGGCGTATCTTCAATTACCGAATCGTTCGCAGCATCCGCGTCATTGCTATCCATTACCGTTATTTTTGTTTCACCCGTACCGCCGGAAGCCCTTACTCCGTGTATCTCAAGCAGCGTCACCTTGTCCTCAAGCTCGCCGATACGCGCAAGGAGTGCGTCACTGTTCATATCAAGCGTGGGTGTGCACATTTTCACAAGTGCGAATTCCGCCGCTATCCGCTTAGTCTGAGGCGAGCGCATCATTGAATACGCGCAGTCGTCGAGGACACGGCAGTGAAAAACAAGAGTTTTAAGATTGAACCGGTCGGCGGCATCACCGAGAAGCGCAGCTTCGGTCGCGGTCAGATCAAGGTAATGCGCGAAGTCCGGCATGTTTTTAGCGACAAGCATATCGCGGTAGAAGCGCGTCAGCTCCGAGATGAACACGGAGATATCCTTCGACGATTCCTCAACCGCGGCTACCGCACCGAATAGCTTTGCGATATCATGCGCTGCAACCGCACACGCGGTCGCGGCGACCGTGTCGTATCCGGAGAGACCGAGTAATTCCCGTACACGGTCAAGTGTAACCTCAGCACCGCCACCCCAGCATAAATCAAGAAAACTGAGCGCGTCGCGCATGCCGCCCTGCGCCTGACGTGCAATTGCGTCTGCGGCTTCATCGGTAATCGTTATGCTTTCCTTTGACGCGACATAACGGAGCCTGTCCGCGATAACATCGGTCGGGATGCGGCGGAAGTCGAAGCGCTGACAGCGTGAAATTATCGTGACGGGGAGCTTGTGCAGCTCGGTTGTCGCGAGAATGAACATCGCGTGTGCGGGCGGTTCCTCAAGCGTTTTCAAAAGCGCGTTGAACGCCGACGCAGACAGCATGTGTACCTCGTCGATGATGTACACACGCTTTTTCAGTATAGACGGGGTATACATAACCTCGTCGCAGATGTCGCGGATGTTGTCAACGCGGTTGTTTGATGCCGCGTCGATCTCGACTACATCGGTAGCAAGTCCTTCGTCGATGCTGCGGCATGAATCGCATACGCCGCACGGCTCACCGTCATGCGGATTCTCACAGTTGACCGCTTTTGCAAGTATCCTTGCGCATGATGTTTTACCGACGCCCCGCGAGCCGCAGAACAGATATGCGTGAGACAGCCTGTCATTCGCTGCGGCGTATTTCAGCACACTTGTAATGTGATCCTGACCGCACACATCACCGAAGGTCTGCGAACGATATTTGCGGTATAATGCCGTAGCCATGGGTGTCCCTCCCGACTGATAATATTCCGAGATAATAAAAAACGAGCCTCACTGTAAGACCATACACCTTAAAATCGAATAGCTCCTATGCGCGCTATCCGCCCCGACTGCTCAAAACAGGCGTCCTTGCGGCACATCAGCTGAACTGCTTAATGCTGCTTGGTTCCCCACCTGACATGGTTCACAGCCGCTGATTGCGCAAGACCCGTTTATCAACGCAGTCCGCAAACGGTGCAGACCGCACATGAGCGACCCTCAAAAAAGGATGCCACCCCTGCTGTAGCGGATTTCAGGTACAGGGTTCCGCTGCTTCCCCGGTTGGTATGGCCTTACAGTACGGCCTGTTTTTTATTATTCTGCAGATGAAGTTACATGAAATTATAACATAAAGCGAGGGCTATTTCAATAGGTACGGCGAAAATTATATAAAAATGTGCGGGTATGATGGCAGAAATAAATGAGATATAAGTCAGCTGAAAAATTGCAATCTAATTATTACTATGAATCAAATGGTTTATAGAATTAAGTATTTTTTCCATGTCAGCATTGTTGGGGTGTTTTTTCGCAATGCCACCGATCTTCTCCAGAGGGCCAAATGTATCAAATCCTCTGCAATGGCAGCAGCCGATGTACTCAGCGTTTCTTTCGGTAAGTTGTTTTGCGGTGGCTTTTGTATAATTTTTGTAGTTTAGGCCGCAGGTATACAGAATTATCACCTTTTTCCCGCTCAAGTCAGCACCATTGATATAATTCGTCATATTCTTGTGAATGGAGTTAAAATAAATACCCGAAGCAAAAATTATCCATTCAGAATCTGATATATCAGGCGACTTTTCCTTGATTATATCTTTCACATCAATTTCATATGAAAAATGTGAAGCAACATATTCAACTACCTTTTTTGTATTATTATGATGAATGGACGTATAGAGCAAAACAATTTTATTCATGCTTTATCTCCGTTAATTTATGTTTGTCGTTTCGTCGTGCTATTATCCCCATCTCAATCTCTTTTCTTCATCATATTCAACACCACATAAATCCCGATAAGTACAGCCACAGTCCCGCCGAGGATGAGGTACATCGTACCGACACTGACCTTGTCGCCGTAGAAATACAGATTGCAGTCGATCGAATCACGCATCCCTTCCACCACGTCGGCAGGGAAGCCCTGATTACCCATTTCGGTGAAAACGCCGTCCATCGCGTGATTGCGGATGAGCGCGGTACCGTATGTTCCGGGCAGATATGAGAGAACCTTCTGAAGTCCGTCGCCGAATGAGGATATCGGCATGTATGCACCGCAGATGAAGCCGTAGCCCGCGCTGATTATCGTGCCGACGGCGGATATCTGACCCTGCGAAGTGAGGAAAAAGTTAATGACGGAGGACAGTGCCGTGCCGAACATTACGAGCAGGAATACGTCGAGCAGTACGAATAACATGTCGGAAACACTCAGATACCAGCCGACATTTGCAAGGTAGATGAAGCACGCGCCTGTGGTACAGAGACAGACGATCATCGTCACCGCGACTGTCGATATGTAGTAGCTGAGTGCAAGTGTCGAACGTCTGACAGGCGTTATCGTCAGGTCGGCTCTCGCACCGGTGACCTTGTCCTGCACCATGATCATGTTGGAGCAGAACGCCACGGTGATGCACGATACCGCGAGAAGAGAGGAAAATAGCTGACTGCCCACGAAGCCGTTGATGAGATCGTCGGGAACGTTCAGTATTTCCGGAATATTTGCGGCAAAGCTGTCGCGGTAGACCTTCGCAAGGAACGTCGCGTACAGCACAAGCAGGATAAGCGGTGTGATGAGCGAAGTGAAAAACATGCCCTTATCCTTGAAAAATAGCTTTGTATTACGCTTTGTAAGACTTAATAGTTGCTTCATTTGTCACTGCCTCCCGTGAGCTTTTTTCCCGTGACGGCGAGAAAAACGTCGTCCATCTTGCCCTTTGTTATCTCGTAATCGCTGAAAATATCCGGATGCGCGACGATGAGCGCGGTAGCGGTGGCGGTATTCGGAACTGATACTCTGGCAGCGTCGCGAATCGTCTCATACGGCAGACTGAGCGCATTCATCTGTTCGGCGGTAGTACCATACAGCGTGATGAAGTCGCCGGTGTAGGTGTTTTTAAGCTGAAGCGGCGTACCCGCGTCAAGGATGACGACATAATCCGCGTCAGCCGCCTCCTCCATGTAGTGAGTGGTCAGGAATACCGTGATCCCCTCGCTTCTGCGGAGGTGATCTATCGTGTTCCACACGGATTTTCTCGTCTGCGGATCAAGTCCTGTGGTCGGCTCGTCGAGAATGAGCAGCTTCGGTTTATGCAGCAGTGCGCGTGCGATGTCGATACGCCGATGCTGACCTCCCGACAGCTTGCCGACAGTACGTTTCAGTAAGTCGGAAAATTCAAGTAAGTCTGCAAGCTCTGAAAGACGCGCGTCGAACGCTTTTCCCGTGATACCGTACAGAGCCGCGCGGCATTCGAGATTATCGCTGACGCTCAGAGCTTTGTCAAGTACGGAATTCTGAAATACGACGCCGATCTCCGCTTTGACTTTATCAGCACCGTGGTCAATGTCCGTGCCGTCGATCGTCACACTGCCGCCGTCCTTTGACATCTGACCGCACATGATCGTGATGGTCGTACTTTTTCCTGCACCATTCACGCCGAGAAACGCGAATAATTCACCCTCCTTGACGCGGAAGCTGAGATCTTCGACTGCTTTGACGTCGCCAAAGTGCTTTGTGAGATGATTAATTTCAATGATATTGTTCATGGCTGTAAATATTCTCCATAATTTGTTATAATCAGTATAACATATGAGGTGCACTTTTGCAAGACACAATTATGTGTTTATCAAAGGGTGCGAACTTGCAGGTGTCGCGACAGCGTTGATTATAGGAATAAGGCTATAAGGCAGAGCGCCAATATCAAAATCAGAACAAGTCCGAAAAGCAGTGACAGATACTGATTTACCGGAACATGCCGCCTGTCGATGCAGCGCGCGGGGCGCTTTTCGTTTATCCGTATACCGTATGTATGACCGCTCTGATATTTTCGCTCAAGCCGCTTAAGTGAAAAGTATGCCGCCGGAACCTGAGATTCATATTCACCTCCTTCAAAATTGTATCTGAAGACGGGATAATATGTTGAAGCGCCCCTGCCTGAATATGCTTCAAAGCGCACAAATTCTGCCTTTATCGGAAATTGGCATGAATGTACCTGTACAAAAACGTTGACCGGTGTATAAACGCATACGAAGCCGACAGGAAAAAGGATGCTTGCCATGCTGCCGGGATTGCTGTGATAAAAGAAGCTGACAATGCCGCTGATGCCGCTGATGAGAAGTATGACGGCAAGCATCACCGGATTTTTGCCGCCCGTACTCTTTTTGTATGTTGTCAGAATCAACACTCCCGATATTAACAATAAAATACCGAGAATCAGTCCCATTTCGCTCATAATAACCTCAATCTATTTTATAAAATAATCACTTCACGCGCGGCAGATAAAAATGCCTCGGCACGGATGCGGTTATACATATGGGCTTTCCCGTGAGCGGATGCGTCACGGTAAGCGAGTGCGCGTGAAGCCCGAGACGCCCAAGCGGATCGGTTTTCGCACCGTATTTTTTGTCACCCGCTATCGGGTGCATAAGCTCGCTCATGTGCGCGCGTATCTGATTCTTACGTCCTGTTTCAAGCGTGACGCGTAGCATTGAATAAGCGGAGTTCTCCGATGTGACCTCATAATTTGTGATCGCGCGTACACCCGAATCCGACGAATACATTACATGCGCCGCAGTTTCCGAAAGAAGCGTGTCGATACGCCCGCTTTTTTCATCGAATACGCCCTCGCATATCGCGATGTACTCGCGTCCGACATGCTTGTCCCATGAATTCTGCAGTGTGTCGCGTATCTCGGCACTTCTTGCGAAAAGCAGTACACCCGACGTGTCGCGATCAAGACGATGAACGACGAAAAGCGGATCGACGCCGCTGTCGTATATCAGCCTGAACGCAGTGCGCTCCTTCTCGCGGTCGGTCGCGACGGTGAGCAGTCCCGCAGGCTTGTTTACTGCGAGCAGAGCGTCATCCTCATACAGAATCTCGAGCGGACAGCCGCCTGTGCCGCGTGCTGACGCGCGGATGCGTATAGTCTGACCTGCGCGCACGCCGAAGTCGTATCGGCTCGTGATGACGCCGTCGACCGAAATAAGTCGGTGCTCAAGCCATGACTTGCATTTGCCGGACGGTACGTCGGCAAGCTTTGCGCGAACCGTTTTCAGCAGTGCGCCGTCAGTATCGGCAGTAAAAATTATATCGTTCATGTTAATGTCTCCAATATTGTAAAGCTGCAATTACATCAAAATTATACCACACAGCCCACACGATGTCAAACGGTATCCCCGTGTGAGACCGAAGAATAAAAAAAGCGACAGTTTTCTACCGAAACTGTCGCTTTTATAAAAGACTTAACGAATAGCGTGCGTGTCATCCTCGTGTATAAAACAAGCAGTACCTGAGCCGTTGTGTGGCTTCCGGTGCAAATTTAGTGTAAATTTCGTTAAATATGTTTACTTATGGTGATTTATGCTGTATAATTACTTTCAAGAGGTGATTATATTGAAGCTTAAAGAGTTTGTTCTAAATCATAGAAAGATATTTTCGACACTGTTTATACTATTTCCCGTATTAATAATATTAGCTCCATTAGGATTGTCAGAACTACCGTGTTCTGACTGTGATACAAAAATAGAGTTGATATTATACATGTCTCAAATTGTATCTTCAATATTTGTTATTGTTGGGGTAGTGATTGCTGTTTGACAATACTATCTTTCTTCTACGAAACGTTCTAATGATCTTGATGTTATCAGAGTTAGCAAGGCAATAGAGTTAGCCGAATACTACAAAGACAACATATTGTATAATTACAGCATAGTAAAAACAGTATTTGCAAATGCTAATATACTACAGCTTATTCAAGATAAAAGACCACTAAAAGAAATAAAAGACTTTGACATAAATGAGTTGCAAGAAATTTATATACAATCCGAAATTAACAAACTCGCATCTTTGAAAAACAACAATGAATTTATCGAGGCAATTAGAAATACATATATTTTAAGAAAGATGGATATAAATGGTATTATAGTAAACACAGCAGCCGCAGAAGGGAAAGGAAGTACCATTGTAACATATTGCGTTAATAAAGAAGAATTGACCAACGATTTCTTCGCAAAATATATCACCGATACTCTTAATAACGCAGAGTATTTTGCCATGGCATTCATACACAACATTGCAGATGAAAGCGTAATATTTCAATCCATATATCCGACTTATTTAGAAATGTGTTTTGTATTATACTTTTATATTGCCCGCAACTCTGATCCTGCCACAGCAAAGCTATATTCTAACGTTGCTGAACTATACAATGTGTGGAGAAAAAAAGAAACGAAACAAAAAGAAGAAATTAAAAATCATACTCGTAAGGCATCGTTTAATCGTGGTACTGTTGTGGAAAAAGAAAACAACAGAAAAAACTTCTTGACAAATCGCCGAATATAACATATACTATATATGTAAACAGATGGGAGGGATAATTATGGGGACAGGAGATAAACCAATTTTATAATTTTGTGGCATTTTAAGGAATGTGAGCCGGGCGATTAATTTCGCTCGGCTTTTTTTGGTATGCATTATGGTATGCATGGGGTGCTAATTGGTATAAAAATATGATAATATAATAATACATACGTTTATATATTAACATCCTGTGCAAAGCCCATGTCGCTTATATCTATTGGGATTACAGCACTTTCTCAATAAAATAAGGCACTCACGAATGAGTGCCTCAGACTGAAGACAAAGCGGTTTCAGGATTAACATTCTGAAACCGCTTTGTTG
>CAZMRH010000069.1:0-9471 GCA_964568705.1 uncultured Lachnospiraceae bacterium | reverse complement strand
CTGCCGACGGCTTACCCGCGAGCAGTGCGAAGTCCGCGACGACTATCTGCGCGGACGCGAGCGTATCCGTGTCGTCAGTATATGCCGCACCCATGTATCCGCCAAGGCATGACTTGATAAATGATTCGTTCCAGCCGTCAAAAAGCCGTCCAGCTCTTTCGAGCTGACTGCCGCATAGTTTTACTATTGCCATTTTTACACCTTATCCCCGGTATGTAAGTCCGATCGGCGCAACGTGCGTTGTGTCGCCGACCGCAAATATCTTAGCCTGAACATACCCTGCGGTAACTTCGGGAAACAGTACCGTCGTGACCGAGGTCGGCATAAAGCGGAACATCTGCCAGAACAGCGGCGGTGCAATATATGCAAGGTGCGAAATCAGCAGTGAGCCGAGCCCCATATGACAGTATATCGCAACATTCGCGTTCTCGCATTCTTCATCGGTCACGGCATCGCTGCGTCTGTATACATAGCCCTCACGCACTATTCCGTTATCTGCAAGCAGTCCGTCAAGCCCCGCGAATATTTTGTTACAGCACTCTGTAACGCCGGAACTGCTGTACATCGGATGCTCACCCCACCTTTTCAGGTCTGACAACTGCTCCGAATACGCTGTGAATACGCGCGCGTCAAGATCCCACGGGCATGAATGCCTGTCCGAATCGGCGAGTCCGAGCATCTTCGTCGGCTGATCGATGCAGATGGGAAACTCACGCAGCCAGTCATACACTGTACAGTCAAGCCCGGTCGCATCGAGGAACGGCTGCACGGTCGCTTTTGCACGTCCGAGCGGTGAGGAGTAGACCTTGGTTATATTTTCTCCGAGAAGTCTGTCGCGAAGCAGCTCCGCTTCCTTCTGCCCTCTCTCGGTAAGTGAGTCATGCGAATAATCCGGATCACCGTGACGGATGATGAATAACTTCATAATATTGCCTTCCGTTTTATATTTCATCTAATTATACAAGTAAAACGGCGGTTTGTCAATACACCATGGTGCGCGGGACGTGGCATTGTGCCGTCTGCCGTCATATAATGTCAGTGGGGCAGTACATTTTCAGCGCGTCTCCGCGACTGTCCCAAAGTGAAATGCAACAATAAGGAGGACTTTCCCTCACGGGATAACTATATATGAATTTTGAGTTTGAAAACAGGATACCGCGCGACCGGATAGACCGCGACACGCTGCGCCTGATACTCGCAATGGAGGACGAAAACGGCACGGCATCAGGTTTCGACTGCGGTTGTACATCGTCCAAAGGTCACACTTCACAGAATATAAGAGGGTCATCTGCACGTCATGGTGCTGAGTCATCTGTGGCAAGGAATGCTTCCGCCGGCACATGCGGCTGCGGAAATCAGGACGACAACGGAAATAGTGTAACACTTCCCCCTCTGCACGGTTATCCGCTTGCAATGGTGTACTCGCCTTATCAGGACTTCCGCGATCTGTACGAAGCAGATGCGGCACTTGCGCGCGGTACGCTTTTCCGCGAACTTGACAAACCGTTCCTTGCCGGCTCTGCCGCATGCATGGGTTCCAGAGGAGGCTGTGGCTGTGATTGATATGAAAGCAAAATCAAAGCTTTTTCGTTTGATACAAAACTACGGCTTCGTTTTAGTCGAAATAAATCTGTATCTTGACGGTCATCCCTACGATCAAGCGGCGCTTGAATACTACCGCAAGTACAGACTTCTTTATGATGAAGCGGTCGCAATGTACGAGAAAAGCTACGGCCCGATAACCGCGGGCGGCGTTGAGAGCTGCGACTCATGGACATGGGTGCGCGATGCGTGGCCGTGGGAATATGAGGCAAACTGACAGTGCCGGCACTGTAAATTACAAAGAAAGGATCGGCACTAAATGTGCCTTTTTGAATAATTCATGTGGTCATACGAAAGAAAACTGCAATACCCAGTAAAAATTAAAAACCCCAATCCTGCGCTTGCAAGGGTAATAATCAGTCAGGTCGGCGGACCGGACGGCGAGCTTGCCGCGTCAACTCGCTATCTCTCCCAGAGATACAGCATGCCCTTCCGCGAGGTAACGGGACTACTCACAGATATAGGCACAGAGGAGCTCGGACACATCGAGATGGTGAGTGCAATCATTCAACAGCTCACGCGGAATCTCACAATGGACGAGATCAAGAAATCCGGCTTCGACACGTACTTTGTCGATCACACGATCGGCGTTTATCCGCAGGCTGCGGCAGGCGTTCCCTTCTCGGCATCAGTTCTTCAAGTCAAAGGAGATGCATTCACTGACATCATTGAAGATCTTGCCGCTGAGCAAAAGGCGCGGGTGACTTACGACAACATCCTGCGGCTTGTTGACGATCCTGATGTTTGTGATCCAATCAAATTCCTGCGCGAACGCGAGGTCGTACACTTCCAGCGGTTCGGCGATGCGCTCGGCGTGATACAAGATAATACCGATGCACGGAATTTCTACGGATACAATCCCGAATTTGACAGGGGATTCAATCGGATGAAAGGTAAATACAACTAAGGAAGTAAGATAATGATAATCCCCTGCTCTATGGTGATGCCAAGGTGCGGGGGATTATTTTATCTTTTACGAAAGACCTCCTTGATATTAAGCCCCGTGATCTGTAAATACTTATTTATATATCATGGAGTATTTTCTTGTTTGCTTCTTTCTCCGCTAAAGCCTTTATCTCCCTCGGCATAACCGGGGGTTCACTTCAGCTGAGAGCAAAAGCGGGTGAAGCAATGCTGCTTCACCCACTGGCTTTTATTTAGTGCTTCGCCAATTTTTATTTTACATTTACGCCGAAACGTATGAGTGTATCCTTTACATTTTCCATATCCTCAGCTGTCGGGATCCACGCGGTGTTACCGTTATCCTTTCCGCCGAGTTGTTCCGCTTTGGATCCACCGTACGTATGATACGGGATCAGCTCTACGCCGTCGCAATGGTAAAGCTTGTGAAATATGTCGGAGACAGACTTCAGATTATCCTCATCCATATTGACACCGTGCACCATAATGCATCTCAGTATAATGTGTTTTGCCGATATATCGGTCAAAAGAAGATTATGTAGTATCTTCTCGTTTCCTACCCCTGTATATTTGCGGTGTTGCTCCGATATTCCGCCCTTGAAATCCCACAGGAAAAAGTCGGTCACCTCTGTGATCTGTTCGATATATTCATCCGAAAAATATCCGCAGGTCTCGATTGCCGTTGACAACCCTCTTTCCTTCGCTGCATGCAGCAGTCCGATGCAGGAATCCGGCTGGAACATCGGCTCCCCGCCCGAGAGGGTTATACCTCCTGTGTCGCCGTAAAACGCGCGGTCACGGGTGACGGTTTCCATAATTTCACCGATGCTCATTTCACGGCCGACATGTTCAATCGCTCCTGTCACGCACGCGGATGCACATTTCATACATCCAGTACATTGCGATACATCAAAGATATGCGCACCTGTCTCATTGAAAACATGAGCGTGCTGCGGACAGATCACTTCGCAGGCGCGGCATCCGATGCAAAGATTTTTCTGAAACATAATTTCACTCTGCGAGCGCTGTGTTTCGGGATTATGACACCACTGGCAGCGGAGCGGACATCCCTTGAAAAACACAACCGTTCTGATACCCGGTCCGTCATGTGTGGAGAATCTCTGTATCTTTACGACGTTTGCTTTCAGTTCATTCAATGTTCTGCGTACTCCGTTCGATAATCATCTGCTGCCAGTCGTGATTAAGAGTGACAAAGCGTGCGTTCCATCCGGACACGCGCACTGACAGTGTCTTGTATTTTTCCGGATGAAGCTGTGCATCGCGTAGGACTGCGGAATCTACCACATCAAGCTGCATAAAGAAGCCGCCGAGCCGGATAAAACCACGGATCAGTGACTTCAGCGCTTCGATTCCGTTTTCTCCCGCCACTGTAGACGGAAACAGCTTAACATCAAGCGCTGCGCCGCAGGTCTGACGTACAAGATCAGCCTTGCAATATGAACGAATCACGGCAGTCGCACCCTCATAATCGGTATCAGGTGTAGGCGATGCATTACCTGACAAAATCTCGCCGCGTCTTCTGCCGAACGGAACCGCGCATCGCCCCGAACGCCATTCTATCTGTCTGCCGAAGGTACTGACACCTGCCGGAAACATAACCGGACAGCGTCCGTTCAGCCGTTCGGTAATCGTCGCAAAGTCATTCAAAACGCTGATTGTATAGTCGTCTGCTTCGTCGCAATCGTTACCGTAATATGTATACTTGCTGGAGACATATTGCCGGAGCATTTCATTTCCTTCCCAGTCATCCTTCAGAATACTCATAAGTTCAGTAAAGGATACTTTTTTCTCACGGAATACCAGTCGGTCAATCGCATACAGGCTGTTACCGGTATCTGGCGCTCCGCCGATATGCGGTGAGGTGACGGTATAAGCAGGTCCGCCGCTGAAATACGATCTGCCGCTTTCAATACAGCCTTCTTCAAAGAGTGATATCACCGACGCAGGTATGGACGGCAACCACTTATCATATGTGTCTGTATTATCACCGAAACGATACCTTACGGTATCGGCGTAGATTTTCTCTACTGCTGCCGTGAGATTTTTTATGAATTCCCGATACAGCGTATCATAACTGTCGAAGGTAGCCGGAGTGTCCGTATTCAGCCTGAGCGTATCATTCAAAAGAATCCGCAGACTGTCAAACGGTATATACTCAAAGCAGGTTTTTCCGGGAATCTGCACCTCCCAACAGCCGTCATTTGCAAAACGACGCGCTTCCGTCATCGGATATCCGAATGAAGTAAGCGAGTGCAGAATAAGAGGCTCGTTATAAATTGCAATGATACCGCCGCCGTGCCGCATGACTTCACTGACGCGAGTGAGCAGTCGTTCGGGAGTATTTTCATTAATCCTGACGGTAATCGGGAAATCGCTGATGCCAAGCTCCTCCACAATATCGAGGATGAGGTATGTGACTTCGTTTGTGACCTCGCACCCGTCCGCGTCAATACCGCCGAGAACGATATTCTGATAATGCTGAGCGTCGCCGCTTCCGCAAGGCGTATCGCTCCGGATCCACTCACATCCCTTGATAAACATTCCGGCGAGAAATTCTCTTGCAGTGTCAAGCGTGATTATACCGCGCTCAAGGTCACGCGCGAGAAATCCGCCCAGTATCTCATCAATACGACCGATTCCGGGCCAGTTACCACACAGACGGATAAATGAAAAAGTAAACCATATACTCTGGACGGCTTCTCTGAAATTCTCAGCTGGGCGAAACGGGACGTTCTTCAGGTTTTCGTAAATCTCCGGCTTCGCGGTTTTCAGCGCTTCGAGATAACGGTCATGATATATATGCATCGCGCGGATTACGTTCATCATACCGTCAAGCTGTTCTTTTTTATCGTTAGTAATCCCATCGGCATACCGCTTCATGATTTTATCATAAAGATAATCGATACCCTTAAAAACGACAGTGGAAAAATCCACAGTCAGGTGGCTGACGCTTGACTGAATCGCCTGACCGCCCGCGAATGCAGGTACAACGTGTTCAAGTGCCTGACCGAGCGTCGCCGCGCCGCTGACGCTTTCATTATCGCAGATATGCAGCGGTGCTTCACTTGCGATTTTTAAAATGGCAGCGTTATATTTTTGCTGTGCGGTCATCTCGCGGAAGCCCTCTGTATCATCCATCGTGACATACGGTGTTTGCATCGCATCATCACCATAGCGTCCGTGCATTGATTCATATGCGAACTGACGTGTTGCCTCGCACAGTCTGTGCGGTCGCGTCTCCGAAAAAGCGGTATAGAATTCCATTTCGGATTCCTTTCAGTCAAATCATATTAATGTTATTATACCACACGTTACCTGATTTGTCCATACCACCGGGTGCAAAACTGCAGCGAGGTATAAAATCCCTACGGATACAATCCCGAGTTTGACAAGGGATAAAGATGTATAATTGGTATATTTACTGATCCGGATCATTATGGTAATCCCCCCGCATTACGGCGTAGCCATTGTGTGGGGGGACTATATATGAGTAAATTTGTATGCTTACATTTTTAGTCATATGCATAATTTCAGAGTAGGAGTCTGACGGATAATTTTCATCGCACTTACTGGCAAAATGATTCTTTCAAGTATAACTTCCGAATGTCCGCATACCTGATGCGACCGCGATATCATGACTGCGCGTGCCCGGCAGCTTCATGTCACCCACAAGTGCCCCGTATGTGATTGCGCGTTTGCCGTACCGTTCCCGTATCGTCTCGACCGCGTCCTGAATCTTTTCCTTTACCGCAGTATTCACCGTATCGTCGAGTATGCTGAGCTGACGGGCTTCATTTACCGACACAAGGTCTGCCGCGCACACCGTCACCGCCCGCACAGGTGTTCTCCAATTATACCTTTCCGAAAATATTTTAAACGCTTTCGCCGCAATAAGCGACGGAAGCTGCGTTCTTGCCGCAAGTCTCTCCTGAAACTGACAAGTGCATAAATCATTCCCCTTGATGGTTATCTGCACACATTCCGCCGTAAGCTCATGTACGCGCAGCTTGTGACCGATATCCTGACACAGCTCAAGCATCACTCTCCACACTTCCCCGCTGTCCGTCAAATCGGCGATGCACGTGATGCCGTGTCCGACCGATTTTACGGGCGACACAAAATCCTTGTGCATCACGTGTGATGTATCAAGGCCGTTTGCCGATTTCCACAGTGATATTCCGCCTACGCCGAACCACATCTTCAAAAGCTCCGGCTGAAGTGACGCAAGCTCACCTATCGTATTTATTTCAAACAGTGACAGCTTCTTCTGCGTTGCACGTCCGACATACAGCATATCGGATGCCGGAAGCCGCCACACCTTATCGCGGAAGTTCTCCCGCGTTATAACCGTCACCGCATCCGGCTTCTTCATATCACTGCCGAGCTTTGCGAATACTTTATTGAACGAGACACCGACGCTCACCGTCAGTCCGAGTTCCTCCCTGACGTTTTTGCGTATCTTCTCCGCTATCTGAAGCGGTGTGCCGTAAATACCGCTGCCGCCTACGTCAAGCCAGCACTCGTCCATCCCGTAAGGCTCTATGAGGTCGGTGTACCTTTCGTAAATCTCATGTGTAAGCTTTGAGTATTTCAGGTACTTGTCGTACTGCGGCGGTACGATGATGAGGTCGGGACAAACTCTCCGTGCTTCCCAGTTCACCATACCCGTCTTTACTCCCGTCCGCTTCGCTTTTTCCGATTTCGCAAGCACAATACCGTGCCGCTCCTCCGTCGAGCCGCATACCGCCACCGCTTTCCCGCGAAGGCTCGGCTCAAGCATCATCTCGACCGATGCGTAAAAGCTGTTCAGATCACTGTGCAGTATCGCTTCATTCATTACGTGCGCTCCCGTATCACGGTAAAATATATCGAACTATTCTGAATTATCCCATTGACAAAGTAAATAATATACGTTATAATAACGTCGGTAGTTCGTATTAGTTCTATATGCATAATAGCATACTTTAGAACTATTGTCAATGTCAATTAGAACATTTTAGAATATTTATTTCAGGGAGAGCTGCAAAATGATGGTGTTTTCCGAAAAGGTCAGAACCGCGCGCGCTGAGCTCGGCATTTCTCAGACAGAGCTCGGCGAAAAGGTCGGTGTCAGTCTCCGCACGATACTTTCATACGAAAAAGGCGAAAAAAAGCCACGTCAGTCAACGCTATTGCGACTGGCGGGCGCTCTTCGCGTGTCGTCGAAATACCTCTCGGACGACGTATGCGAGGATCCGATGGAGGATATCGAAAAGGACGGCTTCATCGAGGAAGCGCGTGCAAGATACGGTGCGGACGGTATGCGTGATGTGAATGCGCTGCTTGAGGATAATGCCGCGCTTTTCGCAGGCGGTGAACTGTCTCAGGAGCAAAAGGACGCTTTCTTTGAGGCGATAATGAAAGCGTACATAACCTCGAAAGAAGCTGCAAAAGAAAAGTTCGGACGCAAGCAGTAATACGTCAGGCATTACAAATACCGCCGCAAGTCAAGCGTCGGCAGGAAGGAGGAATCCCCATGAATATCGAGCAGATCAGCGGCAAGGTGTCGAAAATGACAAAATACTATGGCGAAACTGATCCCGTGAAGCTCTGCAATACTATGAACATAATTATTTTATACGAGCAGATGGGCAGAAGTCCCGATGCCTGCAAGGGATTCTTCATTGAGCATTGCAGGATACGGACGGTTACGGTCAACAGCGATCTGCCGGATGTCATACAGCGTATAATCCTTGCGCATGAGCTCGGTCATGCGGCACTTCACAGAAATTCCACTGGGCTGCACGCGTTCCACGAATTCTCACTTTTCGACGAGACCTCACACATGGAGTACGAAGCGAATCTGTTCGCGGCGGAGCTTCTGCTCGACGATCAGCAGGTAGTCGACACGCTCAACCGCGATGTGTCATTCTTTGGCGCGGCATCGGCTCTGCTTGTTCCCGCGGAGCTGCTCGACTTCAAGTTCCGCGTCATGAAGCGCAAGGGGTACAAGCTGACCGATCCGCCGACAAATGCGCGCGGCGATTTCATAAAGGGTATAGACGTGACGGGATACGTCGAGTAGATACATTGGCTTATCATATCTGACACGCCATAACAACAATACAGATCAGATGCATCCTCAAAGAGTACGTGAGGGACAAGCCCCTGAGCGTGCGGCAACCTGCCTTCGGAAAAAGGTGCTTATGCGTGAATGTATCTGACACCCACACAAGTAGCAAATCCCCTGCACTACGGCAGATGCCGTGGTGCAGGGGATTTGCTTTCTGAAGCGTTGTATAATACGTCAGGTAATTTTCGCAATGTGAAGCAAGGTGCCTCACACGGGTCTTTACGCTTATTTTTTCTCTACCGGGATCAGAACCTCGTAATATCTCTTTTTATTTCTTTCATCACGGTCTGTCCAGAGGTGCTCCACTTCAATTACCAAGTCGCTTTTTTGCCGATATTCCGAACCCGGCAGCCACGAATCGAAAATCAGATCATTCAGCTTCGGAAGCTCCTCCCATGCAAGTCCGCCCTGCTCAGTTGTAAACGCGGCGTAAGTCCCGGACTGAATGACCGCTTTTTCGAGCGCGGCATTTTTCGTATCCTTCGTCGTCCGTGCAATCATGTATCTGCCGCTTTGCCATATGCCGTACCATACGCCGTCATAGGAATGACTGCCCGGTTCGTTCCATTTTCCGTTGCAAATCTGTCCGGGTACATCGTCGCAGTTATCTGCCCACATGATATGCCGCAGTTCTTCTTTTGTTTTGTAGCCCTCGCCGTCAAACTGCTTCGAGATGCCGACTACTGCCGTTTCTCCGAGTTCAATAATCCTGAAATTCATTTCCCGTGCTCCTTTTATCATAATGCAGAAGGAAGCGGGCGGATATATCTTCAGCGGTGCGTGAATATCGCGCGCCTCAGTCGGCGTGATACCGT
>CAZMRH010000068.1:7342-9652 GCA_964568705.1 uncultured Lachnospiraceae bacterium | reverse complement strand
GTATGACAGGGTGATAGCGAACGTACGCATGCTGCTTCGCGAGGAGCCGGATGTCCGCATAATCTCGATCACGCAGAATGACGGCTACGGCGTATGTCAGTGCGAAAAGTGCCGCGCGCTCAATGATGCGGAGGAGAGCGAGATGGGAACGATGCTTACCTTCGTCAACCGTATCGCCGAGGAGCTTGAGCCGGAGTATCCGGACGTTGTGTTCGACACCTTCGCATACAGATTTACGAGAAAGCCGCCGAAAACGGTACGCCCGAGGAATAACGTCCTCATCAGACTCTGCTCGATCGAATGCTGCTTCCGTCATCCGCTTGACGAATGCAACGAGACGCCCGGTCACGACAACGCCGGAAACTTCGCGGAAAACCTACGCGAATGGTCGAAGATAGCACCGAAACTGTACATATGGAATTACACGACAAACTTCACGAATTTCTCCGTACCGTTCGCGAACTTCGCCGCTCTCCGCAGCGATGTGCAGTTCTTCGCGAAGTACGGTGTATGCGGTGTGTTCGAGCAGGGCAACTATGCTTCTCCGAACGGTGAATTCGGTGAATACCGCGCGTACATCCTTGCAAAATTGTTGTGGAATCCGAAAATGAGCGAAGAGGAGCTTGCGGCTCATACAGCGGATTTCATGCGGGATTATTACGGCCCGGGAGGCTCCTATGTCAACGATTACGTGAACATGATGATCGACGGCTCGGTTGATTCCCACTTCGGAATTTACTACGATAATCCCGCTATATACATCTGGGTGCGCGGTTATGATAATCCGATCGACGGTCAGTTTGAATTTATCAGACGCGGCGAGATCATGTTTGATAAGGCAGCCGCGGAAGCTGCGACCGACGAGGAGCGCTTCCACGTCAACCGCTCGCGCTGTCAGCTTTATAACTACATCTGCTTCGCCTACCGCAATCTGCTTGACACAATTGAAGACAATGAAGCAAACGCCGGAAAGCGTGAGGAGATACAGGCGAGAATTTACGAAAACAACCGTAAGCACTACGAATTCATGAAGAAGTACGACATTTTCAACAACAAGGAATTCTTCAACTGCGAGCACCTGACGACACCGGACTTCAACGCGCCCGCACTGTGCTGGGAATAATGCATGAAATACCGCATAGTTTTTGAAGATGAGGAAATGGAGAGCTTCGTCATCAACGGAATGTCGGATATTGCCGTGCCGATCGAGGTGCGCGTGACGGCAGAGCCCGAGCTTATCGTGACGACGTATTCCGAGGTTACAGATGAGGCACGCGCGTACTGCGAGAAATATTCAGACGAGCCGTTCTCGGACGAAGCGATGGCGTATCTTTTAAAAATACTTGAACCGACAGTGCGTAAATGGGGCTATGAACCGGACAGGAGCATGCGCGGATACATTTGTAATTATGTTGCGGACAGAACCGACGATCTGAACTTATCGAAAATACTTCCGCAGACGTGTATTGTCCATACGACGGACGAATTTGAAAAATTTGAAAATCTCACCTTCCGAGACTGCGAGCTTGACGACGATGATCCCCTTGACGCGGCGGCGGTCACGGTGGTCGGCGGAAAAACGGTTTCGTTTGCATCGGTAAACGACTATTATGAAGAAACGGATGCGCGTGAGATAAACGTTGAAACCGCTCCCGACTTCCGCCATCACGGATACGCGGTGTCGTCGGTCGTATGCCTTGCAAGGTATCTGCTGGAGCATGGAGTGCGTGTGAAGTATAATTCGCGTGTATCGAACACGGCGTCGGCATCAACTGCCGTGAACGCCGGATTAAGGGCGGACGGTTTCACATACAGCTACGTCTGTTACAGGGACTGACACCGCCGCTTGACTCCATCTCAACCCTACACAAACCCCGATAAATGCAAAACGGAAGTGTCTGTGACGCTTCCGTTTTCTGTTTTTGCCACAGCCTCGGCCATCTTGACAGTTTCGGAAAAATTTAAAATTTCAGACGGTAATTATTGTTTATATTTGTCGCAACCAATTATTTCAATTCTATTGAAAAACTTTGTCGCTTGTGTTATAATCGTAGACATTAAATTCAGCGCGGTTAAGACTATGTCTGCCGTGCATAATAATACAGCGTGACTGTGCCGGATAACGGTGCGGCAGTGCTGCAAGGGAGTCAAAAAAATGAACAACAGTAAAATTTCTTTGTCGGAAACGCTATATCGAACACCGCTTTCGCTATCCTATTGGCGGTGCGCGGCAGCCGAGCTGAAGAATCTTCGGATGATCGTATTTGCGGCGATTGTTGTTTCCTCCTTTTCGCCGGTGCGTCCGCCGCT